>JBBTPG010000206.1:14337-18275 GCA_038066315.1 Chloroflexota bacterium
ATCAACCTCAGCGTCCTGCGCGAGATGACCATCGGCCAGAGCATCGCCGACGCCATCGTCACGCTCGGCAGCATCGACATCAACGTCGGGGAGCTGGACCGATGATGCTGCTCTCGCTGCTCACGATCGTCACCGACAACTGGTGGGACATCCGTGACCTCTCGAACCTCAGCGGCGCCATCCTCGACCGCATCGACGGCGCCGGCGGCCCCTCCTGGCTGATCTACGTCGTCTCCGCGCTGCTCGGCACGCTCGGCATCATCAGCTTCATCGGCGCCGTCGCCGTCATCAACATCTGGGTCGAGCGCCGCGTCGTCGGCCGCATGCAGTCGCGCCTCGGCCCGAACCGCCTCGGCCCCTTCGGCCTGCTCCAGCCCGTCGCCGACGCCATCAAGCTCATGCAGAAGGAAGTCCTGCAGCCCAAGACCGCCTCCGGCCTCATCTTCACCATGGCGCCGATCATGTTCACCGTGCCCGGCATCGCGGTGATGGCAGTCCTGCCGTGGGGCCGCAACATGTCGCTGGCCAGCCTCGATGTCGGCGTCCTCTACATCCTCGGCATGTCGTCGCTCGGCGCGCTCGCCGTCTTCATGGCCGGCTACAGCTCCAACAACAAGTACGCGCTCTTCGGCTCGATGCGCGTCATCGCCATGCTCGTCAGCTACGAGATCCCGATCGTGCTCTCGCTGCTCGGCATCGTCCTCTTCACCGGAACCATGAGCCCGCAGGGCATCGTCCTCTTCCAGGAGCACCACTGGTCGCTGATGATCATGCTCCAACCGCTCGCCTTCATCATCTACTTCTTCTCCGTCTCCGCGGAGCTCAACCGCACCCCCGCCGACATCGCCGAGGCCGAGTCCGAGATCGTCGGCGGCTACCACACGGAGTACTCCGGCATGAAGTTCGGCCTCTTCTACGCGGCCGAACTGATCAACGCTGTCTCCGTCTCCGCCATCATCTCGACGCTCTTCCTCGGCGGCTGGTGGGCGTACAAGCTCGACGAGATCGTCCCGGGCTGGATGATCTACATCGGCAAGATCTACACCGTGTACTTCCTCTTCGTCTGGACGCGCGGCACGCTGCCGCGTTTCCGCATCGATCAGCTCCTCGCCTTTGCGTGGAAGTGGCTCACCCCCATGGCGATCCTCAACATCGTCATGGTCGCCGCCGAGGTCACGATCTGGGAGGAGAGCGGCGTGAGCACCGGCCTCTTGCTGCCGCTTTACATGGCGGTGAACACCGCCTTCGCCGGCGCCATCATCGTCGCCTTCGTCCGCCTGCTCGCGCCGAAGTTCGAGCGCTTCCCGACGCAGCTCCGCTTCTACGCCAACATCGACGTGCCGTCGCTGCCCGCGGTGGCGCCGGAAGCGAAGGTGACCGCGTGATCGAAGATACCGGCATTGTCGTCGCGTTCTGGGTGCTCGCCATCACGACGATCGGTTGCGCGCTCATGGTCGCCGCCGTCCGCGAGCTCATCCAGGCCGTGCTCTTCCTGGCGCTGGCGTTCGTCGGCGTTGCCGGCATCTACATCGTGCTCTCGGCCGACTTCGTCGCCGTCGTCCAGGTGCTGATCTACGCCGGCGCCATCGCCGTGCTGATGACGTTCGCCGTGATGCTCACGCCCTCCGCCGACCGCAAGAACTCCGAGACGGCGTTCCAGGGCCCGGCCGCCATCCTCGCCGGACTCGTCCTGGCGGTGATCGTCTTCGTCATTTTCGATACCGACTGGCAGATCTCCAATCGCGCCGCCTTCCCGGCCACGGCTGCCTCGCTCGGCGAAGCGTTCCTCAAGCCATACGTCGTCCCGTTCGAGGTCGCGTCGGTGCTGCTGATGACCGCGATGATCGGCGCCATCGTCCTTACGAAGGAAGAGGAGGGCGAAGATGCCTGAGCTGCTGCTCGCCTCCGTCAGGCTCGAGCAGGTGCTCGTCGTCGGCGCGATCCTCTTCGCCATCGGCCTCTATCTCGCGCTCTCGAAGCGCAACGCCATCGGCGTCCTGATGGGCGTCGAGCTGATGCTGAACGCCGTCAACGTGACGCTGCTCGCCTTCTCGCGATTCGTCGTTTCGCCGCGCCCGCTCGATGGCCAGGTCTTCGCCGTCTTCGTCATCACCGTCGCCGCCGCCGAAGCCGCCGTAGCCCTCGCGCTGGCCGTCGCTGTCTACAAGCACCGGGAAACAGTAAACATCGACGAAATAGACATGCTCAGATGGTGATGTAGTGATTGGTGTCTGGTGACTAGTGGCTGGTGAGCGAAATCCACCGATCACCAATCACCAATCACCAGGAGACCAGCCAGGAATGTGGTCCAAACTGCTGGATGTGAAAAACGGCTACGCCGCGGAAGTGTGGAAGGAACTCTTCGACGCCGAAGGCGTGTCGAACCGCGTTGTCCCGCCGCTCACCAGCGACGCGCCGATGTCACAGCCCCGCGAGATCTGGGTGCCCGACAGCAAGACCCACGTAGCTCAAGAGATTATGCGGAAGATCTAGGACAGGCATGATGCGCGAATCGATCAGAGGATGGACGATGGATGATGGAGGGTGGACTGCGCCGTACTCGTCCATCTTCCATCCTCTATCCTCCGTCGTCGCGCCGCAAGGACGCTTATGATCCTGCCGGCCGTCCCCGAGGGTGTAGTCTGGGCGATCCTGCTCCTGCCGATCGCCTCGCTCCTCGTCGTCTCGTTCATCACGAAGCCCTACCCGAAACTCTCGGGCTACGTGACGATCGCGGCCATCGGCACCGCATTCCTCTTCGCCCTCTGGACGCTCGATAGCGTCATCGACAACGACGGCCACGCCCTCGCCTTCGGTTCCTACCACTGGCTCAAGATCAGCACCGACAACCCGGTCCTGCGCCAGCTCGGCGGCCCGAACCTGAGCGTCGACCTCGCGCTCCGCATCGACGGCCTCAGCGCCATCATGCTCGTCGTCGTCACGTCGGTCTCGCTGCTCGTGCAGATCTACTCGCAGGGCTACATGCACGGCGACACCGGCTACTCGCGCTACTTCGCCTACATGTCGCTGTTCACCGCCGCCATGCTTGGCCTCATCATGATGGACAGCATCCTCATGGTGTACGTCTTCTGGGAGCTCGTCGGCCTCGGCTCGTACCTGCTCATCGGCTTCTGGTTCCACAAGAAATCCGCCGCCGACGCCGCGAAGAAGGCGTTCCTCACGACGCGCCTCGGCGATATCGGCTTCCTGCTCGCGGTCCTGCTCATCTGGTCGAAGACCAACACCTTCAACATCCCGCTCATCCAGGAGATGGCCCAGCACGGCCAGATCACCGACGCGGTGCTCACGCTCTTCGCGCTCGGCATCTTCGCCGGCGCCGTCGGCAAGTCCGCGCAGTTCCCCCTGCACGTGTGGCTCCCCGACGCCATGGAGGGCCCGACGCCCGTCTCCGCGCTCATCCACGCCGCGACCATGGTCGCCGCCGGCGTCTACCTCGTCGCGCGCATGTACCCCGTGTTCCAGGTCTCCGAGGATGCCCTCAAGACCGTCGCCTACGTCGGCGCCTTCACCGCCATCTTCGCCGCGTCGATCGGCATCGTCGTCACCGATATCAAGCGCGTCCTCGCCTACTCGACGATCAGCCAGCTCGGCTATATGATGCTCGCGCTCGGCACCGGCGGCTACATCGCGGCGATCTTCCACCTGTTCACGCACGCCTTCTTCAAAGCCCTGCTCTTCCTCGGTTCCGGCTCCGTCAACCACGCGACCGGCACGTTCGATATGCGCAAGATGGGTGGCCTCAAGAAGTACATGCCGATCACCTACGCCACGTTTGTCATCGGCTCGCTCAGCCTCGCCGGCATCGTGCCGTTCGCCGGTTTCTGGTCGAAGGACGAGATCCTCGGCGCCGCCTGGAACGACGACAAGATCCTCTGGGCCGTCGCCATGGCCGTCGTCTTCATGACGGCGTTCTACTC
>JBBTPG010000206.1:18375-21929 GCA_038066315.1 Chloroflexota bacterium
CTTCAACTGGGGCATCGCCATCTCGTCGTCGGCGCTCGCGTTCGCCGGCATCGGCCTCGCCTATGCCGTCTACCAGGCGAAGGCGATCTCCGCCGAGTCGCTGCAGAAGGTCTGGGGCCCCGTGCACACACTCGTCGCCCGCAAGTACTACATGGACGAACTGTACGAGAACCTGATCGTCAAAGAGGGGCTCTACAACTTCACCACTCGCATCGGCCAGTGGATCGATACGAACATCATCGATGGCGCGGTCAACGGCGCGGCAACCGTCGCGCGCCGCACCGGCGATGGCCTCCGCTGGGTGCAATCAGGCTCCGTGCAGGCGTACGGCACCGTGGGCTTCGCCGGCCTCATCGCCGCGTCGGCCCTCATGCTCGTGCTGCTGGAGCGCTGATCGAGATGAACGAACCATCGTGGCGTGCGCCGAAGGCGCGCGCGGGCGCCCGTAGGAGCGCTGAAGTTGGATGAAGGAATCGAAACACTGAAACGGTACATGTCGGAAGTCAAGGGTCAGATGAGCGCACACGAGGCGCGATCGCGCGCCGCCGTCCAGCGACCAGCGACCAGCGACCAACCACCAACGACCCACGACCAGGAGCCCAACCCATGAACGGCCTCCTCGTCTTCACCGTCTTCTTCCCGGCCGTCGCCGCGGGCGTCGTCATGCTCACCGTCCCGCGCGAGAGCGAGGACCAGGCGAAGTGGCTCGCCCTGATGGCGACGCTCACCGCGTTCGTCGGTTCCGTGATCCTGCTCTTCGCCTTCGACCGCCACCCCGGCGAGGCCGTCGGCAACCCGTTCCAGTTCGAATCGCAGGCCACCTGGATCGACGCGGCCACGGCGGGCTTCGACGTGCAGTTCCACATGGGCGTCGACGGCCTCGGCATCACGATGGTCCTGCTGACGACGTTCCTCTTTGTGATCGCGACGCTCATCTCCTTCGGCGTCAAGCTCCGCACGAAGGAGTACTTCATCTGGCTGCTCGCGCTCGAGACGGGCGTGCTCGGCGTCTTCACCTCGCTCGACCTCATCATGTTCTTCCTCTTCTGGGAGGTCGAGCTGCTGCCGATGTACATGCTCATCTCCGTCTGGGGCAGCGGCCGCAAAGAGTACTCGGCGATGAAATTCCTGCTCTACACCATCGCCGGCTCAGCGTTCATGCTCGTCGGCTTCCTCGTCATGGGCCTCAGCGCCGAGCCCGTGCACACCTTCGATATGGTGCGCCTGCAGCAGAGCACCATCGGCTCCGGCCTGCTGCCGCTCTGGATGATCTTCGGCTTCATCTTCATCGCCTTCGCGGTGAAGCTGCCGATCTTCCCGCTGCACACCTGGCTGCCGGACGCCCACACCGACGCGCCCACCGCCGTCTCCGTCATCCTCGCCGGCGTCCTGCTGAAGATGGGCGGCTACGGCATCCTCCGTATCCTCATCACGCTCATGCCGAAGACCGCGAAGGACTACGGCGTCTGGCTGGCGACGCTCGCCGCCGTCAGCATCATCTACGGCGCGATCCTCACGATCCGCCAGAAGGACCTGAAGCGCCTCGTCGCCTATTCGTCCGTGAGCCACATGGGCTACGTGTTGCTCGGCATCTCCGCGCTCGGCCACGTCAGCCTCACCGGCGCCGCGCTCCAGATGTTCACCCATGGCACCATCACCGGCCTGCTGTTCGTGATGGTCGGCATCATCTACGACCGCGCCCACACGCGCGACATCGACCAGCTCTCCGGCCTCGCGCACACCATGCCGCTCGCCGCGACGACGATGGTCATCGCCGGCCTCGCCGCCCTCGGCCTGCCCGCGCTCTCCGGCTTCGTCGCCGAGCTGCTCGTCTTCCTCGGCAGCTTCGACACCTACACCGTGCCGACGATCTTCGCCGTCATTGGCATCCTGCTCTCCGCGGGTTACATCACATGGATGATCCAGCGCGTCTTCTTCGGCCCGAAGAACGAGAAGTGGGCGCACCTGCCCGACGCCAACCAATGGTGGGAGCAAGTGCCGATGGCCGCTCTCGTTGCCGTCATCGTCGTCGTCGGTGTGCGCCCGTCGCTCGTCGTCGACCTGCTTGATACAGGGATGATCAACATCGTGAAGGTGCTCGGCTGATGATTCCTGATCTGAACAGGCTGGGGCCCGTGCTCGTGGTGATGGTCACCGCCGGCATCATCCTCATCGCCGACCTGATGACCCCGCGCGATAGGAAGCGCGCGCTCGCCGGCATTGCGATCGCCGGCCTGACGGTGTCCGCTGCGTGGCTCGTCGTGCTGATCCTGCGCGACCGCCAGGCCGCCTACTTCAGCGACACCATGGCGCTCGATAACTTCAGCATCTTTTTCACATTCATGTTCATCGGCGTGTCCGGCGCCGTCATCCTCGCTTCGCTCGACTACACCGAGAAGTTCGGCGATCGCCAGGGCGAGTTCTTCGCGCTCGTCCTCATCGCGACGTCGGGCATGATGCTGCTCTCCGGCGCGCGCGACCTCGTCGCCATCTTCGTCGCGCTCGAGCTCACGAGCATCACGCAGTTCATCCTCGCCGGCTACCTCCGCGACGACCGAGGCAGCGAGGCCGCGTTGAAGTACCTGCTGCTCGGCGCCGTCTCGTCGGCCGTCGTGCTCTACGGCATGGCGTTCTTGTTCGGCATCTCAGGCACCACGCACCTCGTCACCACCGACGGATCACCGAGCATCGCCAGCGCCATCGCCGCCGGCGATAGCGGCATCCGCTCCGCCCTCATCGTCAGCATGGTCTTCCTGGCTGCCGGCTTCGGCTTCAAGATGGCCATCGTCCCGTTCCAGATGTGGGCACCCGACGTGTACGAGGGTGCGCCCACGCCTGTCGCGGCCTTCCTCTCGGTCGGAAGCAAGGCCGCGGCGTTCGCCGTCGTGCTGCGCATCTTCTACGAGGGCTTCGGGCCGCACACCTTCGTCACCGACGACTGGAAGATCCTCTTCGCCGTGCTCGCCGCCATCACCATGACCGTCGGCAACGTCATGGCGCTGCGCCAGACGAATATACGGCGCCTGCTCGGTTACAGCTCCATCGCGCAGGCCGGCAACTTCCTCGTCGGGCTCGCGGCCATCTCCGCGACGGCCGATGGCGAATCGCAGCTTGGCGCCAGCGGCGTCGTGTTCTTCCTCGCCACGTACGCCTTTACGAACCTCGGCGCGTTCATCGCCGTCATGGCCATCTCCAACCGCACCAACAGCGACGAGATCGCCGATTACGCGGGCATGGGCCGCCGCGCACCTGTCCCGGCCGCCGTGCTCACCGTCTGCCTGCTGTCGCTCACCGGCCTGCCGCCCACCGCCGGCTTCTTCGCGAAGCTCTACATCTTCAACGCCGCCGTCCAGGCCGATCTCGTCTGGCTCGTGATCATCGGTGTGCTGAACACGGCCCTGTCTGCCTTCTACTACCTCGGCGTCGCCCGCCAGATGTACGCCACCACCGCCGAAGGCGAACCCGAAATCACTGCCCCGCTGATGACGCAGGGCCTGCTCGTCATAGCCGCCGCCGGCGTCATCGCCATCGGCCTCTACCCCATCCCCCTCATC
>JBBTPG010000207.1:0-12895 GCA_038066315.1 Chloroflexota bacterium
TGCCATGAAGAAGTGGCTCGTCCGCACCGGCTGGATGGCGGCCGGCGTCGCCGCCCTGTACGCCGCGGCAGCGTTGGCGGGCTCCGCGCTCGGCGGCCCGCTCGATCCGCCCGGCCCCCCCGGCCCGACGATGCGGACACTCGATACCATCCCGCCGTCGTGGTTCCGGCTGCTGGCATCCAATGACGGCGGAGGCGATGGCTGCTCCTCCAGCCGCTTCGGGTGCGTGATGGGCGGCCAGGCGGTCATCGACCTGGAAACCGGGCTCGTGTGGCAGCGCGAGGCGGGGAACGGGGCGCCGCTGTGGGAGACCGGCGTGAACCTCTGCAGGGACCTTGTGATCCAGAACCGCAAGGGTTGGCGGCTTCCGACGGCTTCCGAGCTGAGCAGCCTGATCGACATGAGCGGCGCGGTGCTGAAGCTGCCGGCGGGTCATCCCTTTACCGGCCTCCAGACCGTCGACGCGGACGACCCGCACTGGACGTTCACTCCCGACGCTTCTGCGGCTGGCTTCGTGACGGTCGTGTTTTTCGGGACGGGCGGTACGCAGACGTGGCCGAAGACCGGCTCGCCGGCGCAGTTCCTGGAGCGCGTCTGGTGCGTGCGTGCGGGAGAGAATTCCTGACCCAGGGCCGCACGCCCGGTTCGATGCCGATATACACCTTCGCCGGTCGGTGGAGTGTGGATGCGGGCGCGCCGACCGGCCCTACGGACGCGGGGGACACCGGACGACCGAACGACCGAGAGACTAAACGACCGAGAGACTAAACGACTGAGAGACGGAATGACCCGCCGCTACGCGGCCGCAAGCCCGCCGAACTGCTGCTTCTGCTTCGCTTCCCGCGCGGCGTCCTGCAGCGAGACGAAGTACGAGTGCGCGGCCTGGTCCAGGTGCCGCCTCGTGAATGCCGGCGTCTCCGCGTGGTAGACGCAGATGTCCACCATCAAGTCGACGATGTCGCGCGGGTGGCAGCCCTTGAAGTTGCGACCGAGGCGGTCGTAGTAGGCGTCGACGAGATACAGCGCCGCGTCCGCGTCGAACGGGATCTCTCGCTGCTGGCAGACCCGCGAAAGGATCTCGAGGAACTGCTCGCGCGACGGGTCCGGGATCTCGATCTTGTGCCGGATGCGCCGGAAGAACGCCTCGTCGCCCAGCTCCGACGGGTGCAGGTTCGTCGAGAAGATCAGCAGCACGTCGAACGGCACTTCGACCATGTCTCCCGTATGCAGCGAGAGGTGGTCGATCCGCTCCTCCATCGGCACGATCCAGCGGTTCAGCAGTTCCTTCGTCGAGATCATCTGCCTGCCGAAGTCGTCTACGATGAGGATGCCGCTGTTCGCCTTCCACTGCAGCGGCGCGATGTAGAACTGCGACTGCGGCGAATAGCGCAGCTCCAGCTCCTTCATCGTCAGCTCGCCGCCGGCGGAGATCATCGGCCGTCGCGCCACCACCCACCGCCGGTCGCGCCGGCGCTCGGCGCCGTTCGCGGAATCCACGCCGCCCCGGCGTTCCTGCTGCTCGGCAGGGATTTCCTGGTGTACGCGCGGGTCGAACACCTTGACGATGATGCCGTTGATGTCGATCGCGTACGGGATCAGCACTTCGCCCGGCAGCATCCGCCCGATGGCCGCCGTGATCGTGCTCTTGCCGTTGCCAGAGCCGCCGTACAGCAGCATCGACCGGCCGGAGTTCACCGCCGGCCCCAGCGCCTCGCACACCGCGTCATCGAGCACCAGGTGCGAGAGCGCGGCGTCCACCGACGAAGGCGTCACGCGCATCGCCCGGATCGACTGCTGCTTCAGCACTTCCAGGTACACCTCGAACGGCACCGGGGCCGGTCCGATGTAGTGGTTGCGCGCCAGCGCTTCCTCAGCCTTCTCGAGGCCCTTGTTCGACAGCGAGTACTGGTAGAGCTGTTCGCCCATCCCGGCGCTGCCCACCACCTCGGCGAGCTGCTCGCGCTTCAGGAAGGCCAGCACCTCATCGATTACCGGAAACGGCAGCGCGAGCTGGGCGGCGACCTGCCGCGCGGCCGGCCGGCCCGCGAAATACACCGCCTTGACGACAAGGTCGAGGATCATCGAAAAATCGAGGCCCGTCTCCTCGATCGTCTGTGGCTGTGCCACCCACGGCGCCGCCACGGAGCGTTCGGCAGCGTCCGCACGCGCGGCAGCCGCACCGACAAGCGAACCGCGCATGCCGGACGTCTCGATCGTCATTCGCGGCTCCTCGGCGTACGTTTCCCAGTCACACGCGCTCCTTACCCTCACGGGGCAGCGGTCGCACGGAGATGGGGACGAGCAGCGGCTCCCCCGATGTCCTCCGGTAGGAGTATCGGTTCGGCAGGCCAAAGCTGGATACGGCGATAGCCGGCGGGAGCTCGACGGGTGACGGCCGCACGCGCGGAACGCGCGGGCGCAGAGCACACAGACGGGATGCGCGGCTGAGACGCGGAACTGGAATGAGGCGGGCGCCGTCGCGTGCCCTGTGCTGGAGATACGAGGGCGGGGAAAACGGGTTGGGGCCAGGGGACGCCAGCCAGGCCCCGCCTCCTGAACGCGCTTCCCCTGGGCCCGTAGCCCCACCTGGAACTCCCGCCGGAGCGGAAGGCTGATGCTCGCGCAGCCCGAAGGCGCGCGGCTCCTCTTTACGAGGACGTGCGTGCCTGCGTCCCTGCCTGGCGCGCCGGTACCGCTCAGCACGGCACCGAATTGGTCGATAGTACTTTGAGAGCGGTGTACCTGCGGCTCCACCCGGCGTCACGTGCGGACGCCTCCGTCAGGGTGGAACGATTCTGACACCGGCGGTCATCGCTGTCAAGGGGTTGGGGCGCAAATTCGTCGGCGTCAAGCAACACATTCGCGCCAGCAACCGGCGACAGGATGGACCGTCCGGTCGCGGACGTCAGGGACGAGGGGAGATCGATGGGCTGGAAGCTCCTACCGGGCATCGTGGCGTGCGTGCTGCTCTTCGCGACGCCCTCCGTTTCGCACGCGCAGCAGCCCCCCACCCTCCGCGCCGATATCGTCAGCATTACGGCGGGAGACTATCCGGCCGCGCGCGCCATCGTGAACATCGACACCAACGGCGGCGATGTCAAGGGCCTCACCGCCGCGAACTTCGCCGCGTCGGTCGGCGGAGAAACGGCGCCCGTCCTGTCCGCCGACCTCGCCTCCAGCCAGAACGTACCCCTGGACGTGTTGTTCCTGATGGACGTCAGCGGCAGCATGGCCGGCGAGCCGATCAAGCAGACGAAAAGCGCCGCCAAAGGCTTCGTAGAGGCCCTCGGGCCGAATGACCGCGTCGCCGTCATCAGCTTCGCCGACACCGTCAAGCTCGTGCTGGACTACACCAGCGACCGCGCCCAGGCGAACGCCGCTATTGACGGGCTCTCCGCCTTCAGGGGCAACACGGCGCTCTACGACGCGACCGCCGCCGCGGCGTTCAAGGCCGGCACATCGCCGTCGAGCCGCCGCGCCGTCATCCTGCTGAGCGATGGCGCCCAGAACGGCGTGAAGATCGTCACCACCCGCGACGAGGCGATCGCGGCGGCAGCCGGCGCCGGCGTCCCCTTCTTCGCCATCGGCGAAGGCAAGGGCATCGACCGCGCGTACCTCGAGCAGCTCGGCTCGGTCTCCAAAGGCCGCTATCTTGAGGCGCCGAACCTCAGCGACTTGAACGGTCTCTACGCCAGCATCGGCCAGCTCCTCCAGAGTCAGTTCATCGTCTCCTTCGACGCATCTTCCGCCGCCGGCGCGCCGGAGACACCCGTCGTGATCACGCTGCAGTCCGGCTCCAGCCGCGCCACAGCCCAGGCGACGTTCAAGCCGGGCCCCGGCTTCGGCCCGCCCCCCGTCATCGTCACGCTTACCGGCCTGAAGGAGGGCGAGGCGATCGACGAGACGCGGACGATCACCGCCACGCCTGACCGCACCGCCGGTCTCACGCGTGTCGCCTTCTACGTCGATGACGTCAACGTCTTCGAGACCGCGGTCGCGCCCTACGTGTTCGCGTTCGACCCGAACGCCTATCCCGCGGACGTCCATCGCCTGAAGGCCGCCGCCATCGTCGGCACGACGACGTTCGAGTCTGCGCCCGTCGCGTTCTCGTCGCACCCGCCCGTGGTCACGAAGACCAGCGGCGGCGGTGGCGGCGCCAGCCTGCCGATCCTGCCGATCGCCGCGGTCGCTGGAGGGATCGTGGTGATCGTCCTCATCGGCGCCTTCGCGCACGTGGTGGTGCGGCGCGCTCGTGATGGCAGCGTCCAGGGCCCGCCGGCCGAGCAGCGCATCACGCCTTGGGCCACGCGCCATCGGACGCTGACCGCGCCGCCGGAGGATCCCGCCGGCGAGGCCGAGGAAGCCGCGGTCGAGGAGATCGGTGAGCCGATGGGCGTGCTGATCGCGCGCGCGGGACCGTTCCTGGGCAGCGAGCACGTCGTCGGAGGCACGCCTGTCAGCATCGGCTCCGGCGCCCGCTGCGGTGTCCGCATCGACGACGTCGCGCTCTCCGAGGAGGAGGCGCGCATCTGGGTGCGTGACGGCCACCTGATGCTCCACAGGATGACACGCCTGAGCGTAATCGCCGCCGACGGCCCGAGCGGTGGCTGGACGATCCTGCAACCTGGCGACACACTCGACATCGGCCAGCACCGCTTCGAGTTCCGCCTCTGGGCCCCGCAACCGCCCAACACCGAAGACGCCCTGTCGGACATCCCCAACATCTTGCGCGACCCTGACATCCCGCGGCGCCCCGCCACGCCCCAGTCGGCCGCCGCACCTGCGGGCCTCGGCCAGATCTGGCCGGTCGAAGACGTGCCGCAGCCCGCTCCGGGCGAGGCGCCTGACCTCGACGAACAGGCCAGCTAGCGCCCTTCCAGCCTCATGGTGGGCGGGCCAGAAGCCCGAGGGCACGTGCGCATGGTCACTGCAGGCCGCTTCGCGGGGTCCTCCGGATCCGCCCCCACCCCGTAAGAGTTCCGCCCGCCGCGAGTCTAACCCTCAAGACGCCCGGCCTGAATGCCGATCCTCACTGGGACGTGAGGGAGCGCCCGTAAGGGACGTGCGCGCGGCGCGTACGGGCCACTCGCGGATGAGTGCGGGCAGTCCCCGGCCCTGGAGTGGAGCACCGCATGGTCAGTGCGAACGCCGCCGTACCCCGCGCGAACGACGATACGCCGCTCGTGCTGCGGGCGATCCGGCGCGATCAGGAAGCGTTCGGCGAGCTCTACGATCGCCACGTCGTCCGCGTCTATCGGCACATCTACTACATGGTCGGAAACGCCGCCGATGCGGAGGATCTGTCCGCGCAGACCTTCCTCCGCGCCTGGGAGGCCATCGAGCGCTATCAGGTGCGCGGGGCGCCGTTCGTCTCCTGGCTGCTCCGCATCGCCCACAACCTCGGCGTCAGCCATCTGCGCTCCAAGCGCGACTCCTCCGAGCTGCACGATGGCATCGTCGACACGAAGGAGCGCCGCGACCCCGAGTGGTCGTATCAGCAGACCGCGGAGGAAGAGCTCGTTCGCGAGGCAATCCTGAGGCTGCGCGAGGAACAGCGCCAGGTGATCATTCTTCGCTTCATAGAGGATTTGGATTACACGGAAGTGGCCGAGATTATCGGTAAGAGTGTCGCGGCCATCCGCGTCATTCAGCACCGCGCGCTCAATTCGCTTCGGAAGCAGATGAAGCTGCTGGACCCGGCGGTGTAACGCGGGCCAGACGTCGCGGGGGAGCAGGGGCCAGCGCAGAGCGCCCCTTACAGCCGGTTTGGTCCGGAGTCAGGCCGGCCGAAACCCAGCCCGATCGTAAAGGCGCGCGGCGAAGGGCCGATACCTATACAGCTTCTGGGCCCATTGGGCCCGAATCCGGACATAGGGGATGAACCATGGCACAGAGAGTTGTGGGTAGTGCACAGGGCCGGATGAACCGGCGCTTCCTGCTGGTAGCGGTCCTGCTGGCCGGACTCAGCGCAGCGCTGGTCTACGCGAAAATCTCCGCCAACGACGGCGGCGGCTCGGGCTCGACGCATGGGAGCACGGGCGACGTGCCGGTTGTGGTCGCGAAGGTACCGATCAAAGAGCGCACAACGATTACGGCGGCCATGGTCGAAGTGAGGAGCGTGTCGTCCAACGCTATAGGGCCGACTGCTCTCACAGACGTCACACAAGTGATCGGCAAGGTGACGAAGTTCCCCGTCGAGATGGGCCAGCAGCTGGTAGACAGCGCCGTCATCGACACGACGCGCCCGATCGCAGGAGCGGCGTTGTCGTACGTGGTACCGACCGGCAAGCGCGCCATGTCCATTTCGGCGTCACAGGTGTCGAACGCGGGCGGGTTGATCCTCCCGGGCGACTGGGTAGACATCGTATGGAGCTGCTGCTCTGACCGGCCCGTCGTGACGAAGACGCTCCTGCGCAACATCCAGGTCGTTGCGGTCGCGCAGACGATCGTGCCGTCTGGACCCGTGACCGACACGAACCCGACCGCGGTGGCGGGGGCAAGCCCTGCCGCGGCCAGCACGGGAAGCACCAACCCGGTCGCAGCAAGTGCCGCTGTGGCGGTGCCAGACGCGACGACGGTGACGCTGCTGCTCACGCCGGCGGAAGTACAGATCCTCTTCCTGGCGGAGTCCAATGGAAAGTTGCGCCTGGATGCGCGCGGCGTCGGCGACCTGGATACGCCGGACACGGGCTACACGATCGTTACGCAGCCGGAACTGCTGCCCCTGGAGGCGCTGAGCGGGTTGCCGGACGCCCTCAAGCCGGACGGATATAAGCGATAAGACGCAGCGAGAGCAGGCGTTCGGCGGGAACGTAGGAGACGCAGTCGATGGCGAGAAACCCAGAAGTCGTCACCGTAGACCCAGACCTCGGAAGTCGGGCCGAGACGAAGCGCGCCGTCCAGCTCGCCCACTTCAGCGTGGTCGGCGAAGGCGGCTACGGCGTCGAGGCGGTGACGGTGGCGAAGGAGCGTTCGTCCGACGTCTTCCTGGTCGCGGTCGAAGAGCCCGTCGCGCTTGCGCTCCAGACCATCGAATCGCTGGCAGATGCCGCGCCCGGCGTCCCCACGATCGTCTACTCGTCGCTGGCCGATGCGCAGTCCGTCCGCCGTGCCATGGTGGCCGGCGCGCGCGACTATCTCGTCAAGCCGGTCAAGCCCGAGGACCTGAGCCGCGCCGTCTACGGCGTGTTGGAACAGGAAGAAAAGAAGCGCCTGCGCGCCGACGGCCTGACGAGCGAGGCAGCGGCGCGGGGCACCGTGATCACGGTATTCGGCGCCAAGGGCGGCATCGGCAAGACGACCATCTCCACGAACCTCGCCGTCACGCTGGCGAAGATGACCGGCGCCAACGTCTGCCTGCTCGACATGGACACACGCTTCGGCGACGTTGCCATCATGATGGACGTCGCGGTCGAGGCGAGCATCGCCGACGTCGCCCGCAAGATCGACGACATCGACCGCGACAAGATCCGCGACTATCTCGTGAAGCACTACAGCGGCGTCTCGATCTTGCCGGCGCCGCTGCACCCCACCGAATGGCGCAACATGACGCCGCAGCACATCGAGAGGATCGTCGAGCTGCTGGCGCAGACGCACGACTACGTGGTCATCGACACGCCCGGCACGTTCAACGAGCTGATCGCGGCCACACTGGAATTAGCGAACTTGATCTTGCTCGTCACGAGCATGGATATCGCCAGCATCAAGGACACCGCGCTGGCGCTGGAGATGCTGCGCGCTGCCGGCGTGTCGGAGGACAAGGTCAAGCTCATGATCAACCACTCCACAGCGGCCAACAGCCTCCGCGAGGAGGATGTCTCGCGCGTCCTGGAGTACGACGTCTTCTGGCGCATCCCGCACGACCTGAGCGTCTCGAGCAGCACCCAGCTCGGACAGCCCATCGTCGTCGCGAAGCCGTACGCCCGCGTTTCGCGGTCGATTATCGAACTGGCGCACGTGCTGACCGGCACCAGGCAGGAGAAGCGCGGATTCCTTGACCGGGTTCTCGGCCGCTCCGCCTGATCGCAAGAGGAGAACGCAGCATGACTCAGTTCCAGTGGCAGGCGCGGAAGATCCAGCCCGGCGGCGTCACCGGTGGTGGCAGCAGCGCGAACAACCCGACCTCACGGCCCGGCCAGCTCTCGCAGAATATCGTCGCCCTGAACGAGCTGAAGTTCACGCTGCACCAGCGCCTTATCGAAGAGCTCGACCCCAACAAGCTCGAGGGGCTCGGCAAGGACAAGGCGCGTGAAGCCGTCGAGCAAGCGGCACGCACGCTCATCGCGCAGGAGATGCCCGGCATCGTTGGCACCACGCGCGACGAGCTGGTCTCCGCCGTCGCCGACGAAGTGCTCGGCCTGGGCCCGCTGGAGCCGCTGCTGCGCGACGGAAGCATCTCGGAAATCATGGTCAACCACCCGGACACGGTCTTCTACGAGAAAGAAGGCCGCCTCTACCTCAGCTCCGTGCGCTTCCGCGACGACCAGCACATCATGCGCATCGTCGAGCGCATCGTCGCCCCGCTCGGACGGCGCGTCGATGAGTCATCGCCCATGGTCGACGCTCGCCTCGCCGATGGCTCGCGTGTCAACGTGATCATCCCGCCGGTGGCGCCGAAGAGCCCCACCATCACCATCCGCAAGTTCCGCGCCGACAAGATGACCTTCAGCGACCTCGTCGCGACGGGCGCGCTCACCAACGAGCTGGCGGAGTTCTTCCGCGCTTGCGTGCAGGCCAAGCTCAACATTCTCATCTCCGGCGGCACGGGCTCCGGTAAGACGACCATGCTCAACGCGCTCTCGTCCTTCATCCCGGACACCGAGCGCATCGTCACCATCGAGGACCCCACGGAGCTCCAGCTCCAGCAGGGCCATGTCGTCACGCTCGAAGCGCGCCCGCCCTCACTCGAAGGCAAGGGCGAGGTCACGCAGCGCGACCTCGTGCGCAACTCGCTGCGCATGCGGCCCGACCGCATCATCGTCGGTGAGGTCCGTGGCCCCGAAGCGTTCGACATGCTCCAGGCCATGAACACCGGCCACGAAGGCTCGCTGGGCACCGTCCACGCGAACACCGCGCGCGATGCCCTCTCCCGCATCGAGAACATGGTGCTGATGGCCGGATTCGAACTGCCCGTGAAAGCGATCCGCGAGCAGATGCAGTCGGCCATCCACCTCGTCATCCAGATCGCGCGCTTTCCCGACGGCACGCGCAAGGTCGTGAGCGTGGCCGAGGTCTCCGGCATGGAAGGTCAGGTCGTGACCATGCAGGACCTGTTCCGCTTTGAACAGACCGGCATCGACACCGACGGTCGCGTGCTCGGCGAACTGCGCACGACGGGCATCCGCCCGCGCTTCGCCGAGAAGTTTGAGGTCGCGGGCATTCACCTGCCGGCGGACCTCTTTGCGATGGCAGGTTCATAACATGCTCGATCCACTGGCAGCAGTTGCCGCACTCTCAGTCATGGCGACGGTGGTCGTTGCGCTGTTCGCCTTCTACGGCAACGCCGTGCCCTCGTCGAACGTCCGCGGCCGCCTCGATGGGCTGATGTCCGGCACATCCGTCGTGGAGACCGGCACGCAGGCGCTCCGCTCGTCGCGCTCCGGCAAAAGCCTCTTCGCCGGCTTGGCGCCCGGCGTCATGGGCGAGAAGCTCGCCCATGAGCTGGAGCGCGCCGACATGACGCTTCGTCCCGGCGAGTACATCGTCATGCGCGCGGCGCTCGCCGCCGTCGGCGCCATCCTCCCGCTCTTCCTGGTCTCCGGGCTCCTCGCCTACGTCATCGCCGCAATCGGCGCGATCATCGGCTACAACCTGCCGAAGATCTACCGCAACCGCCGTCGCAAGTCGCGCGTCAGCAAGCTCAACCAGCAGCTTCCCGAAGCGCTGACCATGATCTCGAACTCGCTCAAGGCGGGCTTCGGCCTTTTGCAGGCGCTGAGCTCCACCGCCGAGCAGATGTCGCACCCCATCTCCACCGAGCTCAGCCGCACGATTCACGAGATGAACATCGGCTCCAGCGCCGAGGTCGCGCTGCTCGCCCTCAGCGAGCGCGGCGACAGCTACGACCTTGATATCGTCGTCACGGCCATCCTCGTCCAGCGCACCGTCGGCGGCAACCTGGGCGAGATCCTCGATACCGTCGCGGAGACCATGCGCGAGCGCATTCGCATCCGCGGAGAGATCGAAACGCTCACGTCGCAGCAGAAACTCACCGGCATCGTCCTCGGACTGATCCCGCTCGGCGTCGGACTGCTCTTCCAGGTGATGAGCCCCGGATATATCAGTCCGCTGTTCACCACGCTCACCGGCAAGGGCCTGCTCGTGACGGCCGTGATCCTCGAGACGATCGGCGTCATGGTCATCCAGCGCATTCTGGATATCGAGGTGTAGCATGGACCCCATGGCGATGCTCATCGCGGCCGTCGTGTTCAGCACGATCGTTTTCGCGCTGCTCGGCCTGACGGCATCCGGTCAGGCGTCCGGCGCGGTCGCCGCGCGCCAGCGGCTCGAGGGTTTCAAGCGCGGCGGCCCGGAGGCCGACGTCAAGCCGGAGAACCTCACCTTCGGCCAGCGCGTCCTCGGCCCGTTGGTCCACGGCACCGCATCCAGCTTCGGCAATCTCCTGCCCCGCTCAGTGCTCAATGGTGTGCAGCAACAGCTCATCTACGCCGGCGAGCCCATGAACATGCAGGGCTTCCTGACCATGGTGCTCGTGTCGACGGTCGCGTCCGCCGGCCTCGCGGCGACGATCGTCGTCGTCTCCGGCGCCTCCGTCAGCACGATGACCCTCGGCCTCGCCGGCATGGTCGCGCTCATCGGCTTCTACCTGCCGTTCTACCTCGTGAAGTCGCGCTCGCGCGCCCGCCAGAACGCCATCATCAAGAGCCTGCCCGACGCCTTCGACCTGATCACGACCTGCGTCGAGGCCGGCCTCGGCCTCGATGCCGCCCTCGCGCGCGTTGCCGAGAAGGTATCCGGCCCGTTCGCCGATGAGCTCTCCCGTGCCCTGCGCGACATCGCGCTCGGCAAGTCGCGCCGCGAGGCCCTGAAGGAGGTCGGCGAGCGTACCGGCGTCCCCGACCTCATCCAGTTCACCAATGCCGTCATCCAGGCGGAGGCGATGGGATCGTCCGTCGGCACCGTCCTGCGCGTGCAGGCGGAGCAGCTGCGCGTGAAGCGCCGCCAGCGCGCCGAGCAGGCGGCCTACAAGGCGCCCGTGAAGATGCTCTTCCCGCTCGTGCTGTTCATCTTCCCGACGCTCTTCATCGTCATCCTCGGCCCCGCGATCATCACGATCATGCAGGGCTTCCCGAAATAGTCCGCCGCCGTCACCATGCCCCGCCAAACACGGACCGCCGCGGCGGTCCGTGTTGTTGTCTCCCGCGCCTGCTACGATGTGCCGGATCCACAGGACAATCACGGAGGCACAGTCATGTTCATCGCCATGAACAACTTCAAGATCGTACCGGGCAAGGAGCAGGAGTTTGAGGAGGTGTGGAAGAACCGCGAGACCCACCTCCAGGACGTCCCCGGCATCGTCCGCTTCGCGCTCCTGCGCGGCGACACCCAGGGCGAGTACGTCAGCCACAGCACGTGGGAGAGCCGCGACGCCTTCGTGGCGTGGACGCAGAGCGAAGCATTCGCCGCCGGCCACCGCGGCGCGTCGCTGATGGGCATCGTCGCCGGTCCGCCGCAGATCAAGCTGTTTGAAGCCGTGATCCAGCAGGAGTTCGCGGCCGCGACGGCCTGATCGCCGCGGCCCTGCGCGGGAGAGGCGGGAAGCGTCATGTCCGACAGGATCGCGGGTGGCCTCGGCAGTCTCGCCACGCTGCGCGACGCGCGCAGCCGCCGTGCGTCGTCGTGGGACGCGTCCGGCGGCAACGCCGACTTCTGGATCGTCCGCCCCGGCGAGACGCGCACGCTGGCCGATCTGCGCGGCCCCGGCTGCGTGCGCCACATCTGGATGACGACCATGTCGCGCGAGGACGCCTACCTCCGTCGCGGCGTCCTCCGCATGTACTGGGACGGCGCGGCGACGCCGTGCGTCGAGGCGCCCCTCGGCGACTTCTTCGGCGTCGGCCACGGCATGATGGCGGAGTTCTGGTCGCAGCCGCTGTCGATGAGCCCGCGGGACGGCCGCGCCTTCAACTGCTTCTTCCCGATGCCGTTCAACGCGAGCGGCCGCATTGACATCACGAACGAGGGCGAGCGCAGCCTGATCC
The DNA here is from genome assembly GCA_038066315.1 of Chloroflexota bacterium. Lineage (GTDB taxonomy): Bacteria > Chloroflexota > Dehalococcoidia > DSTF01 > JACRBR01 > JANXYW01. The sequence goes on from JBBTPG010000207.1 coordinate 12,222, forward strand.
TGTTCTTCTACGTCGATTACGAGGAGTACGACCGCCCGCAGCCGGATGTCGCCTACTTCCACGCGCAGTGGCGCCGCGAGAACCCGACCGACGGCTGGGGCAAGAAGGGCGAGCCGCACACGAACGCCGAGCGCGCCGAGGCTTGGTCGCGCCCGAACCTCCACGGCAACGGCAACTACGTCATCCTCGAAGCGAAGGGCCGCGGCCACTATGTCGGCTGCAACCTCAACATCGATGTCTTCGAGAAGCAGCAGAACGACTGGTACGGCGAAGGCGACGACATGATCTGGATCGACGGCGAACTCGTCCTGCGCGGCACCGGCACCGAGGACTACTTCAACACCGCGTTCTGTCCGGCGAAGACGTTCTCCGCGCCCTACCACGGCCTCACCGTCTACTCCGGCACCGACCTCTGGCCGTGGTCAGGCAAGAACTCGATGTACCGCTTCCACATCGAAGACCCGATCCATTTCCGCCAGTCGATCGAGGTGACGATCGAGCACGGCCACGCCAACGACCTCTCGAACGACTACTCCAGCACCGCCTACTGGTACCAGCTCGAACCGCACGCCCCGCCGCCCGTGCTGGTTCCGGCCGTCGACCGTCTGCCGCGTCCAACGCCGGTGCGGCACTAGCCGCACCGTGCAACTCAGCTTCAAGGCATCGGCGGAAAC
>JBBTPG010000208.1:0-1883 GCA_038066315.1 Chloroflexota bacterium
GCCTCGACGCCGAGATCGTCGAGCGAGCGCCGCGTGACGCGCGCCGTCAGCGCGAATCCGCAGTCGATCTCGACGCGCGCGTCGGCGCCTGTGCGCACGATGCGGATCACGCGGCCGGGGATGCGGTTGCGCGCACTGGCCGGCGCATGCTCCCCTGCCGGCCCGATCGTCACATCCTCTGGACGCAAACACACAAGCGCTTCCGTGAACAGGCCGGCATCGAGCGCTTCGATCGTGTGCCCGGCTGCGCGCAGCGCCACCAGACCTCCGGCGCGGTCGATGACCGTAGCGGCGATCATCGTCTCGATGCCGACGAACGCGGCCACCTCTTCGTCTGCGGGCGCGCCGAACACGTCGCTGGGCGCGCCGATCTGGCGGACGCCGCCGCCCATCAGCACGGCGACGCGGTCGCCCAGGCGCGCTGCTTCGTCGTGATCGTGCGTGACGATGACCGTCGTCAGGCGCGTCTCGCTGAGGACCGAGGCGAGGTCGTCGGTGATGGCCGTGCGCGTCGGCGTGTCCAGCGCGCTGAACGGCTCATCGAGCAGCAGCACCTCCGGGTCCAGCGCGAACGCCCGCGCGAGACTCACGCGCTGCGCCTCCCCGCCGGACAGCGTCCGCGACGAGCGCTCGGCCAGCGCGCCGACCCCGAAGCGGGAGAGCCAGCGCATCGCCCGCTCTCGCCGCGCCGCGCGCGGCACCCCGCGCAGCCGCAGCCCTGCCTCGACGTTCGCCAGCACGGAGCGGTCGAGCAGCAGCGGCTCCTGGAAGACCACGGCCATGCGCCGCCGCAACGCCAGCTCGCGGCCGCGCACCGGCTGGCCCTCGAAGAGCACATCGCCCTCGGCCGCGCGCTCCAGCAACGCCAGGTGCAACAGCAGCGTCGTCTTCCCCGCCCCGTTCGGGCCGATGATCGCGAGCACCTTGCCGACGCGCGCCTCGATGCGCGGCACATCGAGGATCGTCGCGCCGCCGCGGCGGACGCGCAGGCCGCGGACAGCCAGCTTCGCCTCGCCGTTCAGCGGTTCAGCCATGGCCGTACCGTCTGCCTGTCGGCCCCGCGCTGGGCGATGTCCCCTCGCGCCTGCGAGACGTCGCGGCGGATGCCCAGTTGCACCCACGTGAACAGCGCGTTCACCGCGATCATCATCGTCAGCAGGATGATGCCAAGCGCCAGCGCGACGCCGAAGTTGCCCTTGCCCTCCTCCAGAAGGATCGCACCCGGCAACACGCGCGTCTGCCCGGCGATGTTGCCGCCTACCATCACCGAAGCGCCGACTTCGTGGATCGCCGCGCCGAAGCCGACCATGATCGCCGCCAGCAGCGGCAGGCGTACCTCCTGCAGGAGGATCCACAGCATCTGCCATCGCGATGCGCCCAGCGCGTACACCTGCAGCCGAAGCTTCGGGTTCAGCGACGCGAACGCCGCCGCCGTGAAGCCGGTGATGATCGGCGTTGCGATGATCACCTGCGCGATGACCATCGCCTTCGTCGTGTAGATCCACTCCAGGCCGCCGAGCGGCCCGCTCCGCCAGAGCAAGATCGCCACGACGAGCCCGACGACGACGGGTGGCACGCCCATGCCGGTGTTCACCAACGTCATCACGAAGAATCGCCCGCGAAACCGCCGGAACGCCAGCAGCGAGCCCCCGCACACGCCCAGCACGAAGCTGATGATGGTCGCCGTGCCGGACACGAAGAGCGACCGCCAGGCGATCTCGTAGACGTCGTTCCGGTTGTGGACCAGAATACGGAGCGCTTCGTTGAATCCGTCCCAGATCAGGTCCACGCGTCGCCTCGGCCATCCGAAAAATGGAGCGCGCGCCGCGGGCGCACGCGTCCATCGACTGCACGCTGTGACCTATCGTACCGCCCTGCGGGCC
>JBBTPG010000209.1:0-7623 GCA_038066315.1 Chloroflexota bacterium
GGCAGCGTTGCGTTCGTCATGGATGGGCCTCTCGCGGTGTTTGGCCCTCAGGCGTGGCTTCACGCCCCGTTTCAGGCCCTCATTTACTCCCTATTTGAAAGGCTCGCCACCGCGAATCTTCGTCCGCCGATCATCGTTGGGCTAGAAAAAGGCGGCCAGTTCGCGGAACACGCGGCAGCCATCTCGAACAAGATCGAACGGCGCACGTTGATGGCGCTTCCGGACTCGTACATCTACGGGCATGTGCTCGCATCTCGCCCCAGCGCTGGCAGCGCATTTGGTCGCGATACGTATTACGGGCAGAAGTTCTTCTATCGAACGGCGCAGGGTCAATTGCTCACGTTGACGACGCCTCTGTCACCTACAGCGGCTGCTGATCGTCACGAGCCGAACCGTTATCCAATATTGCCGGCCACCATCCAACTGCTCGACAATATCGGCACGAGCCTCTACGCCGACGCAGTAATTCCGGTCGCGCTGGCTCACTCCTATGCGTCGATTCCTCTGAAGACGGGCTCCCGCGTCCTCACTTTGCTATCGCGGCAACACCTAGGCTCTGCTGACCAGCCGCAATGAACGCCCCTCTTGTCAGGTTACGACTGGATTCCTTATACTGAGCACGAACTCTGGAGATATTTTCTTTCAGGAGTGGGCGCGAGCCCACTTTTTTGTTCGTTCAGGGGTCTGGTACATGAAGAACGAATTCATCACGGCGATCACCGCGCTGGCGGCGGAGAAGAACCTCTCGAAGGACGTCGTCCTTGATGCGGTGGAGCAGGCGCTGGCGTCGGCGTACAAGAAAGACAACCTGGCGCAGTCCAACGTGCTCGTCCGGATCAACCAGGAGGATGGCGCCATCCATTGCTTCACGACGATGACGGTCGTGGAGGAGATCGAGGACGAGCACATCGAGATGACGCTGGCGCAGGCGCGCGCCGTGCGGGCGGACGCGAAGCTCGGCGACGTGCTGGAGTTCGCGGCGACGCCGGCGAACGCGGGGCGCATCGCGGCGCAGACGGCGAAGCAGGTGGTGCTGCAGCGGCTGCGCGAGGCGGAGCGCGAGGTGGTGTACGAGGAGTACGCCGGCAAGGAAGGCGACATCGTCTCGGGCGTGGTGCAGCGGCTCGAGGGCCGCAACGTGATCATCGACCTGGGGAAGACGGAGGCGGTGCTGCCGCCGCCGGAGCAGGCGCGGACGGAGCACTATCGCAGCGGGCAGCGGCTGAAGGTGATGCTGCTCGAAGTGTTCAAGGCGGCGAAGGGGCCGCAGGTCGTCGTCACGCGGACGCACAGAGATCTGCTGAAGCGGCTGTTCGAGCTGGAGGTGCCGGAGATCTTCCGCGGCATCGTCGAGATCAAGTCGATCGCGCGCGAGGCGGGATACCGGTCGAAGGTGGCGGTGTGGTCGCGGCAGGAGGGCGTCGACCCGGTCGGGGCGTGCGTCGGCATGCGGGGCATCCGCATCCAGAACGTCGTGAACGAGCTGGGCGGCGAGCGCATCGACGTGGTGCAGTGGGATCCGGAGCCGTCGCGGTTCGTCGCGAACGCGCTGAGCCCGGCGCAGGTCGTGAGCGTCGTGACGAAGGACGAGGGCGAGGAGCACACGGCGGAGGTCGTCGTGCCGGACCGGCAGCTCTCGCTGGCGATCGGCAAGGAAGGCCAGAACGCGCGGCTGGCGGCGAAGCTGACAGGCTGGCGCATCGACATCAAGAGCCAGTCGGCGTACGAGGCGGAGCTGGCGGAGCGGGGCATCACGCCGGAGATGGCGGCCGAGATGGCGCGCGAAGAAGCGCTGAAGCGCTCGAAGGCGCTGGCGGCGCAGGTGGTCGAGGAAGCGCGCATCGCGGCGCAGACGCGGCCGCTGACGCCGGAGGAAGAGATCGCGCTGGAGTACGCGGAGCGCGCAGAGGCTGCCGCGGCGGCGGGCGTCGAAGAAGAGCTGGCGCCGGCGGCAGCCGTCGCGCCGGAACCCGTGGCGCCGCCGCCGCCGACCGCGGGCGGCAGGCCGGCGATCCGCTTCGCGGAGGAGCTGGTGCGCCAGCCGCTCGAGGCGCTGAAGCCGCCGGAGCGGCGCAAGGGCGGCCCGCCAAACAAGGCTGCGGAGCACGAGGCGGCTCGCGCGGCGGCGCTGAAGAAGAAGAAGGGCGGCGCTCGCCGCATCCTCCCCGTCGAGGAAGAGGAAGAGGAAGACGGCGAGTACTCGGACCTGATCCGGTAACATGGCAGCGGCGAAGCAGGAGCTGCGCCCCAAACACGTGCCGCTGCGCACGTGCATCGCGTGCCGGAGCACCGAAGCGAAGCGCGGGCTGGTGCGGGTGGTGCGGACGCCGGCGGGGCGCGTCGAGCTGGACGCGACGGGCAAGAAGAACGGCCGCGGCGCCTACGTACACGAGGCGCGCGGCTGCTGGGACGAGGCGCTGAAGAAGGACCGGCTGGCGCGCGCGCTGAAAGTGGCGGTGCCGGCCGAGGACATGGAGCAACTCAAAGCGCACGCGGAGACGCTCGCGGCGCGGGACTAGCGAAACGAGCATATGACGACAGACGCTGACGTACGCACAGAAGCCCCCGCAGCCCCGGCCAAGACGGTCGAGATACCGCGCGTCCTGTCCGTTAAGGACCTGGGCGACCTCATGCGCGTCTCGCCGGTCGAAGTGATCAAGGAGTTGATGAAGAACGGGGTGATGGCCTCGATCAACCAGGTGATCGACTTCGACACCGCGGCGATCGTTGCGACGGACATGGGCTTCGAGGCGCTGGAGGCACAGGCGCAGGAGCATGCGGAAGTCACCGTCGAACGCACGACGGGCATCCCAACGATCGAAGAAGACCAGACGAAGCTGCGGCCGCGCCCGCCGGTGGTCACGATCATGGGCCACGTCGACCACGGCAAGACGAGCCTGCTGGACGCGATCCGAGAGACGAAGGTGACGGCGTCGGAGCACGGCGGCATCACGCAGCACATCGGCGCCTACCAGGTGCAGGTCAACGACCACGAGATCACGTTCCTGGACACGCCGGGCCACGAGGCGTTCACGGCGATGCGGGCGCGCGGCGCACAGGTGACGGACGTGGCGGTGCTCGTCGTGGCGGCGGATGATGGTGTGATGCCGCAGACGAAGGAGGCGATCGACCACGCGAAGGCGGCGGGCGTGCCGATCGTGGTGGCGCTCAACAAGATCGATTTGGAGGACGCGAACCCGGACCGCGTGAAGAAGGAACTCTCCGACAACGGCGTCGTCGTCGAGGAGTGGGGCGGCGATACGCCGATGGTGCCGGTCTCCGCGCGTACGAAAGTGGGGCTGGACGACCTGCTGAGCAACATCCTGGTTGTGTCAGAAGTGCTGGACTTGAAGGCGAACCCGGACCGCGCAGCGATCGGCATCGTCGTCGAAGCGGAGCTGAGCAAGACGCGCGGGCCGCTGGCGACGGTGCTGGTGAAGACGGGCACGCTGAACGCGGGCGACTACGTGGTGGTCGGCGAGACGATGGGGCGCGTGAAGGCGATGCTCAACGAGCACGGCAAGCGCATCAAGTCGGCGGGGCCGTCGGCGCCGGCGGAGATCCTGGGACTGGGCGCGGTGCCCAAGGCGGGCGAGACGCTGGTCGTCGTGCCGGACGAGAAGACGGCGCGGACGATCGTGATGGAGCGCGTCCGCGAGCGCGAAGCGGCGGCGATGCACCAGCAGGCGCACGTGACGCTGGACACGCTGTTCGGCGAGATCAGCGCCGGCAAGCTGAAGGAACTGAACATCATCCTCAAGACGGACGTGCAGGGCTCGATCGAGCCGATCCGCACGTCGCTGGAGCGGCTGACGAACGAGCAGGTGAAGGTGAAGATCATCCATACCGGCTCGGGCGCGGTGACGGAATCGGACGTCATGCTGGCGATCGCGTCGAAGGGGATCATCATCGCCTTCAACACGGGCACCGAGGGCGGCGCCGAGCGCATCGCCACGACGGAAAAGATCGATATCCGGCACTACAACATCATCTACAAGGTCGTGGAGGACGTTGACAAAGCGCTGACGGGCATGCTGGAGCCGACCTTCAAGGAGGTCGTGACGGCGCACGCCGAGGTGCGGAAGGTGTTCCGCGTCGCGCGCAAGAACTCGATTGCCGGCGCGTACGTGCGCGACGGCACCGTGATGCGCACAGACACGGCGCGGGTGCAGCGCAACAATTCCGTCATCGCCGAGGGCAAGATCTCGACGTTGAAGCGCTTCCAGGAAGATGTACGCGACGTACAGACGAACTTCGAGTGCGGCATCCAGATCGATGGCTTCGACAGCTTCGAGGAAGGTGATGTCATCGAGTTCTTCCGGATCGAGCGCGAGACGTAGTGCCGCGACAGCTTCATCAGGATGAGGTTAGTCGAACGATCCTCACACGCGCGGGCTGAAAGCCCGCGCCACGATCAGGCCAATAGCAGCGAAGGAAGAAGAGCGCTGACGACGGCCGGCTCGCCCGGCCGTCCGCGCCTCACCGAGATGTCCCGACGAACCGAACGCGTCAACGACCTTCTGCGCGAGGAGATCAGCGAGCTCCTGCGCTCGGATCTGCGCGACCCGCGCATCGGCGGGATCGTGACGGTGACGCACGTCGACGTTTCGCCCGACCTGCGGCACGCGCTGGCGTACGTGAGCGTACTGGGCACGGACGATGAGCGGGAGTCGACGCTGAAGGCGCTGGACCACGCGCGGCCGTTCCTGCGGCGCGAGCTGTCGCGGCGGCTGACGCTGCGCTATACGCCCGACGTGGCATTCATGAGCGACACGTCGATGGCGGAGGCGCAAGAGATGACGGACCTGATGCGGAAGACGGCAGAAGAGCGAGGGGAGACACTCTGATGGCGTGGATCGCCGGAGAACGCGTGATCCTGCGAGCGTGGGAGCGCGACGACGTGCAGGCGTGCTGGGAAGCGTCCCAGACGGCCGACGCGCTGGGCCAGCGGCTGCGCGACTGGCACGAGCCGCCGGAGTCGCTGCACCAGCTCGAGTTGGAGTTCGAGGGCTGGGCGAGCGATCCCGATGCCACGGTCGTGCGGATGATCATCGAGGCGGCAGAGCGGCCGGTGGGCGACATCGACCTGTTCCACATCGACCAGCGGAACCGGAACGCGCTGATCGGCGTCGGCATCTGGCGCGCCGAGGACCGGAACAAGGGCTACGGCAGCGACGCCGTGCGGGCGATGGTGCGCTGGGGATTCCGGCACCTGAACCTGCACCGCATCGAGCTGAGCGTAGAGCCGGAGAACACAGGCGCGATGCACGTGTACGAGAAGGTCGGCTTCGTGTCGGAGGGCCGGCGCCGCGAGCATCACTACGACGACGGCTGCTACCGGGACGAAGAGATCATGGGCATCCTCCGCCGCGAATTCGAGGCGCGGGAGCATGCCGCCACGTAGGCGCCCGCAGGCGCCCGGTCCGCGTCCCCCGAAGCCGGCGCCGCCGGTCTACTACGCGCTCGTCGTGCCAGGGCTCGAAGCGCTCGCGGCCGCGGAGCTGACAGATGCCGGCGCCACCGTGCGCGACACGATCTCGCGCATCGACAAGCGCGACAGCATCATCACCTTCAACGCGCCTGACCTGACCGCGGTGCTGCGGTGCGGCCTGCTCGAAGACGTGTTCCAGGTCGTCATCGACCAAAAGACGCCGCCGGCGCGGGGCGCGCCGAAGATCCTGGCGCGCACGCTGGAGCGCGCGCCGCTCGAACGGGCGCTGCTGGCGCACAATGCCGTGCGCCCGAAGACACGGGCTCGCACCTTCAAGGTCGTCACGCGCGTCGCTGGCAAGCAACCGTTTCACCGCGAAGACATCGAAGCGCCGTTCATCGCTGCGATCGGCGCGCTGCTGCCGCGATGGACGCCGAGTGGCGGGGCCGCTGCTATCGAGCTGTGGGTGCACGTCGTCGGCGAGCGCACGGTGGCGGGGCTGCGGCTTTCGGGCGACGAGCTGGCGCAGCGGCGATACAAGCGCGCGCACCTGCCGGCGTCGCTGAAGCCGACCGTCGCGCGAGCGCTGGTGGTGTTGTCGGAGCCGCAGGCGGGCGACGTGTGCCTGGACCCGATGGCGGGCGCGGGCACGATCCTGCGTGAGAGGGCGGAGGCGGAGCGGGCGGCGCTGATCCTCGGCGGCGATCTGGACGCGGCAGCGGTGGAGGCCGCGCGGGCGAATGCGGGCAAGCAGGCGGCACTGGCGCGCTGGGACGCGACGCGGCTGCCGCTCTCGCAGGCGTGCGTCGACGTCGTGATCACGAACCCGCCGTACGGGCGCCGGATGGGCACGGTCGCAGGCCTGGACCGGCTGTACGCGCGGTCGCTGCGCGAGATCGCGCGGGTGCTGCGGCCGGGCGGTCGCTGCGTGCTGCTGACGGGCGAGGCCGCGGTGCTGATGCGGGCGATGCCGCCGACGCTGCGCGTGATCTCGAAGCACCGGATGCTGCTGCGCGGGCTCGCGGTGACGGCGTTCGTGATGGTGCGGGCGTGAACGGGTTTCTGATCGTCGACAAGCCGTCCGGCGTGACGTCGTTTTCGATGGTGTCGCTGGTGCGGCGGCTGACGGGGGTGCGGCGCGTCGGGCATGCGGGCACGCTGGATCCGCTGGCTTCGGGCGTGCTGCCGGTTGCGGTAGGGTACGCGACGCGGTTCATCGAGTACCTGGACGATGCGCTGAAGATATACGTCGCGCAGGTGCGCTTCGGCGAGGCCACCGATACGTACGACGCGGCGGGCACAGTCGTAACGCGCGGCGACGCTTCGGACGTGACGGCGGCAGCGATCCGGCGCGAGCTGGCGGGGTTCGCCGGCGAGATCGTGCAGATGCCGCCGCTGTTCAGCGCGATCAAGGTCGCGGGCAAGCCGCTGTATCGCTACGCGCGCGAGGGCGCGGACGTGACGGTCGCGGCACGGACCGTGTACGTGGACAGCGCGGAGCTTCGCTCGTACACGGACGGCATCGCCGAGATCGAGGTGCGGTGCGGCAAAGGCACGTACATCCGGTCGATCGCGCACGACCTGGGGAAGCGGCTGGGATGCGGGGCGCATCTGGCGGCGCTCCAGCGCACGAGCAGCGGCGGCTTCGGCGCCGGAGATGCGCATTCGACGGACGAATTGGAGTCGCTCGCGGACGAAGGGCGGCTGGACGAGGCGATGTTGGCGGCGGACCGGGCGGTCGAGCGGCGGCCGGCGGCGATCTTCGCGAGTGGGCGCGGCGTCGATGTGACGAGCGGGCGCGACGTGTCGTTCGAAACGACGCGCGCCGCGGATCTCTGCCGCGCGTACTCAACCGAGGGCGACTTTCTGGGGGTGCTGCGGCATCGCGGCGCGGGCGTGTGGCACCCGGAGAAGGTCGTCCGTGCGGGCTGAAGGGGGCGAATTTCGCCCTAATTCGGTGATTCTGGCCAGATTCGCGTCAGATTCGGCCCAGATACGCTTGACAAGCGGCGGGAGCGGACTATTATTCGTTTGACCGCGTTCAAGTCCGAAGAACTGATCAACCGCATACATGAAAGACGCAGGTCGAGTCCGGAGGGGCGCAAAGCGGCCCTGCAAGTCCCGTAGCCAATGGAGGTACGAACCATGGAAGCCTACTGCCTGAAGTGCAGGACCCAGCGCGAGATGAAGGA
>JBBTPG010000210.1:0-2317 GCA_038066315.1 Chloroflexota bacterium
GCGCTGGACGGTGCGGCGGAGGGGGCGGGCGCCGTAGACGCGGTCGTAGCCCTCTTTCACCAGCTCGGCCTTCGCGGCCTCGGTCACTTCGAACGCGACCTGGCGGTCGGAGAGCCGGTCCAGCACTTCGTGCAGCATCAGCTCGACGATCCGCGCGAGCTCCTTCTCGGTGAGCGGCTCGAAGACGATGATCTCGTCGATGCGGTTGAGGAACTCCGGGCGGAAGGCTTCGCGCAGCGCCTTCTCGACCTGCTCCTGGCGCACCTCGCGCTGGCCGTCGTCCTGGGCGCGGCTGCTGACGAAGCCGAAGCGGCCCTTGTTGTCGGAGCTGGTGCCGAGGTTCGACGTCATGATGATGATCGTGTTGCGGAAGTCGACGGTGCGGCCCTGGCCGTCGGTGAGGCGGCCGTCGTCGAGGATCTGCAGCAACACGTTGAACAGATCCGGGTGCGCCTTCTCGATCTCGTCGAAGAGGACCACGCGGTACGGGCGGCGGCGGACGGCCTCGGTGAGCGAGCCGCCCTCTTCGTAGCCGACGTAGCCGGGCGGCGCGCCGAGGATGCGCGAGACGGTGTGGCGCTCCTGGTACTCGGACATGTCGAGGCGGATCATCGCCTCCTCGTCGTCGAACATGTAGCCGGCGAGCGCGCGCGCCAGCTCCGTCTTGCCGACGCCGGTGGGGCCGAGGAAGATGAAGCTGCCGATCGGGCGCTTCGGGTCCTTGAGGCCGGCGCGTGCGCGGCGCAGCGCTTCGGCGACGGACTCGACGGCCTTGTCCTGGCCGATGACGCGCTCGTGCAGCGCCTCCTCGATGTGCAGCAGCTTCTCCGCTTCGCCTTCGAGCATGCGGCTGACGGGGATGCCCGTCATGGACGCGATCAGCTCGCCGATGTCGCGCTCGGTGACGACCATGTCGGTGGTGTGCGTCGTCTCCCACTCGGCCTTCGCGGCCTCGTACTCGGACTGGATCGACAGCACCTCGGTGCGGATGCGGGCGGCGGCCTCGTAGTCCTGCTGCGCGGCGGCGGCCTCGGTCTCCATGTTCAGCTCGTCGAGGCGCTTCTTGAGGTCGCGCAGCTCGGGCGTGAGCGACTGCTGCTCGATGACGTGCTTGCTGGCGGCCTCGTCGATGAGGTCGATCGCCTTGTCGGGCAGGAAGCGCTCGGTGAGGTAGCGGTCGCTGAGGCGCGCGGCGGCGACGAGCGCCTCGTCGGAGATCTTCACCTTGTGGTGCGCCTCGTACCTGGGGCGCAGGCCGCGGAGGATCTCGATCGTCTCGTCGGGCGACGGCTCGTCGAGGAAGACGGGCGAGAAGCGGCGCTCGAGCGCGGGGTCCTTCTCGATGTGCTTGCGGTACTCGTCGAGCGTGGTGGCGCCGATGACGCGCAGCTCGCCGCGGGACAGCGCGGGCTTCATCATCGTGCTGGCGTCGATGGCGCCTTCGGCGGCGCCGGCGCCGACGACCTGGTGCAGCTCGTCGATGAAGACGATCACCTCGCCCTCGGCGCTGCGGATCTCGTCCATGACGGCCTTCAGCCGCTCCTCGAACTCGCCGCGGAACTTGGAGCCGGCGACCATCGCGCCCATGTCGAGCGCGAGCAGGCGCTTGTCCTTGATGTTCTCGGGCACGTCGCCGGCGACGATCTTCTGCGCGAGGCCCTCGACGACGGCCGTCTTGCCGACGCCGGCCTCGCCGATGATCACGGGGTTGTTCTTGGTGCGCCGGTTGAGGATCTGCATGACGCGCTTGATCTCCTGGTCGCGGCCGATCACCGGGTCCAGCTTGCCGTCGCGCGCGTACTTCGTCAGGTCGTTGCTGTACTTCTCCAGCGCGCCGTACTTGCTCTCGGCGGTGGGCGAGTCGACGCGGGCGCTGCCGCGCACGTCCTGCAGCGCGCGGTAGATGCGCTCCTTATCGATCTTGAACTCGCGGAGGACGCGCGCCGCGTCGCCGTCGCGCTCGTCGGCGATGGCGATGAGCAGGTGCTCGACGCCGACGTACTCGTCCTTGAGGCGCTCGGCCTCGGCGTTGGCGGTCTCGAGCATCTTGACGATGCGCGGGGTGGTGTAGACCTGCACGACGTCGTAGGCGAGCTTCGGCGACTTCGCGAGCGTGTCGGCGACGCGCGACGTGAGGGCGCGGACGTCGACGTCCATGGCGGTGAGGATGCGGCCGGCGAGGCCGTCGTGATGCTGGAGCAGCGCGAGGAGGACGTGCTCGACGTCCCACTGCGAGTGGCGCTGCGTGCGCACCATCTCCTGGGAGGCTGCGAGCACTTCTTGTGCCTGCTGTGTGAATCGATCTTGTCGCATCATG
>JBBTPG010000211.1:0-1594 GCA_038066315.1 Chloroflexota bacterium
GCTTAGCGTTCGCGCCAGCGCAGGCCGGTCATGCCAACGGCCATCCCCACGGCCGTGATCGCGGCGAGGTAGAACGTCTCCATACCGAAACCGCCGCGGCCGGAGAGGATGCGATCGACCGCTTCGCCGGCGTGCGTGTAGGGCGAGAAGCGGACGACCCAGCGAAGCCACACGGGCATCCGCTCGATAGGGAAATAGACCGGTGAGACGATCGTCACCATGATGCCGACGGTGTTGGCGAGGACGTTCCCCATCTCCTGGCTTGGCGACCAGGTTGCGATGACCACGCCGAGTCCCGTAAGCGAGAGCGACGTGAGCAGCAACACGGGGATGAGCCACCAGTCCAGGTGGATGTCGATGTTGACGACGGGAGCGAAGCTCAGGACGACGGCCGCAGTGATCATGCCCTGGACCAGCGAGAACGCGATGATGCCGAGCGCGTAGGAGAGCGGGTGGACCGGCGAGGTGATGACGAGCTTCAGGGTGAAGTTGAAGCGCTCCCACAGCATGACTTGCGCGAGGTTGTTCACGGTCATCATGCCGAGCGCGAACACGAGCGAGCCCGTCATCAGCCGCGTGCCGACGAGATCACCGGCGCCGGGCGGGATCAACCACTTGGCGAAGTAAAGCGTGCCGATGGGGAACATCACGACCGAGAGGAGATAGAACGGCCACCAGGCGCGGGCTTTGAGCGACTCTATCTCAAAGATCACGAGCGCATCGCTCATGAACTTGCGCATGGTCAGGCCTCCAACGCTTCTTCAGTGAGCTCCAGGTAGACGTCCTCCAGGCTGGCCTTCGTCAGGGCAAACGCCTCGATGCCACGCCGCGCCAGTTCGGCGAGTACTTCTTCGGATGACTGACCGTGCACGACCACCTTTCGATCGTGTGCGTCGTAGGTGGCCTTGAAGCGGTTCTGGCAGTGCGTGCGCAACTCTTCCACCGTGCCCTGCGTGTGGATGCGCCCGTTGCTGATCAGCGCCACCTGGTCACACAACTCCTCGGCCTCGTCCATGTAGTGCGTCGTGATGATGATCGTGTGGCCTCGGGAGTGCAGATCGCGAAGGATCTCCCAGACCTCGCGGCGGGAATGAGGATCGAGGCCTGTGGTCGGCTCGTCAAGGACGAGCACCGGCGGATCGCCGACGAGCGCGATGCCCATGAGCAGCTTGCGCTTCAAGCCGCCCGAGAGCTGGCGGGCGAGATGGCGCTCGTGCTGTCCGAGCCCGAGGCTCGCGATCAGCTCACCGGCGCGCCTGGCAGCGGCGCCGCGCGTCATGCCGCGCATGCGGCCGAAGAATTGCAGGTGCTCGCGCGGCCGCAGATGGTCAAACGGCTCGGCATCCTGCGGGACGACGCCCATGAAGGCGCGCGCACGGGTGTGGTCGTTGACCACATCCACGTCCATCACGTGGATAGAGCCCGATGTGGGCCGGAGCTCACCCGTGATCTGGCGCACGAGCGTCGTCTTTCCGGCGCCGTTGCGTCCGAGCAGGCCGAGCATCTCGCCGCGCCGCACCACGAGATCGATGCCGTCGTTCGCGAGCGTGCCGCTCGCGTAGCGCTTACGGAGGCGCTCGACGCGGATGGCGAC
>JBBTPG010000211.1:1694-3026 GCA_038066315.1 Chloroflexota bacterium
AGCGCGAGCGCGAAACGCGCACCGAACACGTCGGCGACGACGCCGGCGACGATCGATGCGGCGAGCATCGCCAGCAGGCCACCGAAGCGTTCGGCCGCGGTCACACGGCCCAACACGCCTTCGGGTGCGACCGCCTGGCGCAGGCTGATCTGGTTGATCTCGTACACCGTCCAGCCGGGGTCGCTGATGATCTGCTGCGCGACGAGCAGTACAGCCGCAACGGCGACGATCCTCGGCGCGCCGGCGATCAGCAGCACGCCGAGACCACCGAGGATCAGTCCGCCCATCATGGCGCCGCCCACGCCGAAACGGCGCCGGCACCAGCCGGCCATGGCCGCGCCGACGAACGACGTGAGCCCGCCGACCCCGTAGATCAACCCCTGTACGCCTGGCGAGAATCCAAGGTCGCGCGTCACGAAGAGCACGAACACGGCGCCAAACATGCCCGACGCCGAGGCGTACGCCATGCGGCTGCCGGCAATCGCACGCAACAACGGGTCGCGCCACAACGCGTGCAGTCCTTCCATGATCTCCTCGCGCACGCCGCGGCGATCCGCGGCCGCGGCGGGCCACGGCTCCGGCATCCGGATCGCTCGGAGCGACGCCGCCGAGGCCAGGAATGACATCGCGTCCACGAGCATCGCGCCCGGGCCAGTGACGAGTTGCACGAGCCAGCCGGCGAGGCTGAACGAGCCGAACTCGGCGACGGACGCGCTGGCGGCAAGTTTGCTGTTGCCTTCGACGAGCTGCTCAGTCTCGATCAGCGTCGGCAGGTACGACTGGTAGGCGACGTCGAAGAACGTCGTGAGGATGCCCGCGAGGAACGCGACGGCGTAGAGCTGTTCGATCCGGAGCTCGCCGAAGGCCGCCGCGAGCGGCACCGAGCCGATGATCGCGAAGCGTCCGAGGTCCGCGGCGATCATGATCGGACGGCGGCGGAGGCGGTCGACCCAGACGCCGGCGAAGAGCGCGAAGCAGATGCCGGCGAGCACGTCGGCCGACGTGACGAGCGCGACCTGGAACGGGCGCGCGTCGAGGTAGATGACGGCGGTGAACGGCAGGGCGAGGCGCGTCGTCAGCGAGCCGAAGACGGAAACCGTCTGTCCCGCCCAGAGCCGCATGAAGTCGGGGTGGCGCCAGAGCCCCGTGAATCGATCGCGCATCGCGAATTGTACCCGCGGGGAACGATCCACTAAGAGCACGAAGACCACGAAGGGGTTCGCGGGCACCTCCGATGGAGGTTGCCATGCGCTCCGCCGTCTGTTGCGGGCGCGCGCCTCTAGCAGGGTGTTGAAATAGTAGGGGTAAGGGGATCGACGCGCGATCTGCGAG
>JBBTPG010000212.1:0-4182 GCA_038066315.1 Chloroflexota bacterium
CTAGAACGGACAGATGGCGTCCGCGTCGAACGGCGGATTGCCGTAGCCGAAGTCCCAGAACGCCTGGTACTCGGCGAGGTTCGCGGCAATGTCGTCGCGGACGGCCGCGCAGCCGATACCGACGCTGCCCTTCGCGTTGTAGCCCGCCTTGAACGATCCCGCGATCTGGTCGTGCAGCGTCTGCGGGTGGTAGCTCTTCGCGCGGTCGAAGTAGCCGTTCGCCTTCGCCGTGTCGCCGCCGGCAAGCAGATGCGCGAGGCCGGCGCGGAAGAGGGAGTACGACTCCAGCTCGTTGCGCTCTTGCTTCTCCTCAAGCCAGACCTTCAGCGACGTGTCGCCCACGACCGCCGCATATGCCGCTTCGGCCTCGGCGTACTTGCCCGCCGCGAAGAGCGTATCGGCGTCCTTGACGGCGTGATAGAGGAACGTGGCTTTGTCGAGCCGTGTCGTGCGCAGCGCGTACGCCAAGCCGTTCCACGCCCAGATCTCCGTCCGGGCACGCTGCGGGCCCGCGCCGACGCTGCCCTGCGTGCCACCCGTGAGCAGCAACTCCTTCGTGCCGTCGCCGTCGGTGTCCTCGAACTTCGCCTCGGCGTACGGCATCGTGATGCCGCCGGGCGGCGTCAACGCGACGTAGCCAGAGGCCGTTCCCTTGAAGATGTGCACGGTCGCGAAGCATGTGCTTGCGCCGCAACTGCTGGTGACGTACGCAAGCTCGCCACCGCCGTCCTTGTTCAGGTCGCCCGCGGCGAGCAGCGGCGCGATCGGGAGCGTCGTGCCGGGCGGGACGACGTCGCTGGGATCCGACTCGTACGCGACCTTGAAGCCGCCGGGCGCCGGATCGAACACCACGATTTCGAACTGCGTGTCGGTGCTGACCGTTGGGGTCGTGAGCTTCGTCGTCAGGACGGCCACGACCTCGCTCTCAGGATCCTCATCGGTGTTTGCCGCGATGCAGGCGTTCGCGGCCGTCAGGAGCGGCAGCTTCCACGCGGCGACTACGTCCGCGAGGCAGTTGTCGCCCGCCGCCGCCGGGTTCGCGGTAAGGTACTTCGCGATCGTGGGAGCGAATTCGGAGAAGGATGCCGGCTTGTCGGGAATCGGCACGGGAGCTGACGTGGGCGTGGCCGCCGCCGCGGGCGGCGCCGGCGATCCACCGGCGGGCGTCGTTACCGACGCGATCCTGGTGCGGCCTTCGCACGCAGTGAGCGCGATCGCACAGGCGAGCGTGGCGACGATCCATGTCTTGCTCATGCCGGTCTCAGGTTACTCGATTGCGGTCCCGCGCGGGCGCTGGCTTCCCTGCCCTACGGGGCGTAGCCGGGCCGTAGGCGGCCCGAGGCGGGAATCCGCGATGCGGCTCGCGCTGGTCTAGCCGTCAGAGCAGGTGATGTTGCGCGCCGTAGACGACCGCTTCGAGCCGGCTGTGGACGCCGAGCTTGGCGAGGAGGTGCTCGACATGGTTGCGGACCGTGGTCGGGCTGACGCTGAGCGCATCGGCGATCTGGGCATTGGGCAGCCCGCAGGCGAGCAACTGCAGCACCTCCAGCTCCCGCCGCGTCAGCGGCATGGCTTCGATGCCCTCGCCGGCCTCGGGGCCGGCGGAGGCGACGGCGGCGAGGATGCGCTCCGCCCGCGCCTCGACGCGCCGTCGTTCGGTGACGTCTCGAATGAGGTGGACGGTGAGCGTCGACTGCGGGCTTCGCCCGCGCAGGACGACGATGCTCACGCTGAGCCACCGCGCCTGGCCGGACGCCGTGCGTGTGAGCACCTCGTAGCTCTCCGACGCGCGGCCCTTGAGGGAGCATTCGATGACCGGACAGTTCTGGCGGCAGAAGGGGTGGCCGCGGCGGTCGCCGCCGGCGATGACGTCATAGCACTGCCGTCCCATGACCTGCGTCGCCCGGTGGCCGAGCAGGCGCTCGGCGGTCTTGCTCCAGTAGACGATGCGCTGGTGGCTGTCGACGGCGTAGACGCCGTCGCCCGCACGAGTGAACGCGGCCAGCAGCGCCATCGGTTCCGCCTGGGCTTTCATGCGTTGAGCTTCGCGCGAGGGCGAGCCTGCGGCCAGTGCCGATCGGCCCACGGGCGAGGGAAAAATGATGCAAACTACCCAAGCGGCCTTATTCTAGCATCCGCTAAGGTAACCGGCAGAGGCTGGCGCAGCCGGCCGAGGACGCTTCACAGCACGCTATAAAGAAGGAGATTCGAATGACACAGGCGCCTGCGATACCAAAGGAGCTCTTGGCCAAGGCCGTCAGCCGCGGCTGGACATCGGAACGGGCCGCCAGCGACACCATCGAACTGGCGCTGGCGAAGGGGTTCAGCCTCGAACAGATCGGCGTGGCGATGGACATGGGTCTGACGCCCGAGCGGGCCGCCGAATACCTGCAGATGGCGTCGGCGCTGCGCGCGCCCGGCGGCAACGTCTTCAACGACCAGCAGTCGGAGTACATCGATCAGCTCAAGAAGGGCCGCTTCGACCTCGAATGGCTGAACGACCCGCGGCCGACCGTGGGCATCCGCGCGACGATGAAAGACCCGGAGCGAGGGTTGACGCTGCAGGACATCAACCGCGCGTATGCGGGCGTGCCGGAAGATGCGCCCGAGTATCGCACGATGGCGCCGCGCGGCTCCGCGTTCGACGCGGATGTGCCCGACATGGGCTACGTCTACAACCAGAAGTACCAGGTGTGGTCCGACAACGTCGTCGCCCTGTACGAAGAGGCGTGCTCCCGCCAGTGGAGTGCGACGCGCGATATTCCGTGGGGCGAGCTGAAGCCGCTGCCGCCGGACCTGGAGCGCGCGCAGTGCCAGATCGCGACGCTGCTCACCGAAGTCGAGATGATCGCGTCCGACTTCCCGGCGAAGTGGCTGTGGCAGATGAACCAGCACTTCCACGAAGTGAAGATGTTCCTCTGCACGCAGGCGATGGACGAGGCGCGCCACCTCGAAGTGTTCCGCAAGCGCGCGCTCGCGAACGGCGGCGGCCTGATGCGCTGCCTCACCGGCACCGAGACGTTCCTGAAGTCGATCCTGCACGCGCCGACGTACGTGCAGGGCTCGTTCCTCATGCACGTGCTCGGCGAGGGGCTGGTGCTCGACATCTTCCGCGGCGGCGAGTTCCTGGCGAAGAACAAGACCGAGAAGGAGATCTACCGCCTCTGCATCCAGGACGAGGCTCGCCACGTTTCGTACGGGACGATGCACCTCAAGTACTTCCTGGAGCACCACCCCGAGCGCGAGAAGGCGATCGCCGAAATGCATGCGCTGGCGGAGGTGGCGGAGCTGGGCATCCCCGGCTTTTTGACCAACCCGTTCATCATCGAGCCGCTGGCCGTGCTCATGGGTGACGGCGTGAAGGGGATGGACAAGGGGATGGAAGCGGTGCGCCTGGTCTGGGTGCGGATGCGCGAGGAGTACCTGAACCGCTGTGCTATCGCGGGCTTCGACCGGCGCGACCTGACGAAGGTGCCGGCGCAGGCGCCGTTCTAGGAGGGATCGACATGACGAAGTTTCCATCTGTTGAATGGTTCCAGGCCCTCAGCGAGCGCGCCGCCGCGGACAAAGAGGAGTTCAAGCGGCTCGGCTATTTCGATGCGAACGTCGGCGTAAAGATCGACGCGAACGGCTCGGGGGCGAAGGGCTACGTGCTGGAGTTCGCGGGCTACGTCGTCCGCTCCGTCAAGGACGTCGCCGATCCGGTGGCGGAGTCCAACTTCACGATCGAAGGCAGCCTGGACGCGTGGACCGACATGGTGCGCAACATCCAGGACCACGGCGAGCCCGATCTGAACCACACGCTGAACCGCCTGACGATGGCCGGCGTGCCGATGAAGGTCGTTGCGAAGGACCAACTGGAGGTCGACCTGTTCTATCGGTTCAACCAGACGTTGCAGGCGTTTTTCAACGAGGCGGCGGCTCTGCCGACGGAGTTCGCCCACGGCTGACGGCCCAGCCAGTGAACACGAGGTGCGGTATGGCGTACATCATCAGCTCGGACTGCATGGACTGCGGCGTCTGCGAGTACATGTGCCCGGAGTCGGCGATCTTCGAGGCCAAGAACCAGTTCGTGATCCGCAAGGATCGCTGCAACGGCTGTGGCGAATGCGTGCCGTACTGCCCCGCGCGCGCGATTGTGCGCCGCGACGACTTCTCGGCAAGGCAGGGGCGCACCGTGCA
>JBBTPG010000213.1:0-2531 GCA_038066315.1 Chloroflexota bacterium
CGCCGCGCCTCGACGGCTTCGGTCGCGCTCTTCGTCATCGCCGCGGACATCGCTACTGGCGCAGCGACCGTCGCGACGGGCGCGCCTTCCACGCGCTCGTGCGCTCCCGGCGCGCCTGCCGTCAGCTCGAACTCCGCGAGCGGCGTGCCGATCGGCACCGTGTCGCCTTCTGCCACGAGGATCTTCGCCAGACGCCCCGCGAACGGCGACGGGATCTCCGCGACGGCCTTGTCGGTTTCGATCTCGACGATCGCCTCATCGAGCGCGACGCCGTCGCCTTCGCGCTTCAGCCACTTCGTTACCGTCCCCTCGGTGACGCCTTCGCCGACGTTCGGCATGATCAGTTCGGGCATCGCGCCTCCTAGTAAGCCGCAAGGTCGCGCATGGCGGCGGCGATCTTCTCCTTCGACGGCAGGCAGTAGTCTTCCATGCCGCCGTTGAACGGCATCGCCGGCACGTCGGGCGCGGCGAGCCGACGTATCGGCGCATCGAGATCGTTGAAAGCGTGTTCGGCGATGATCGCCGCGATCTCGCCGCCGATGCCGCCCGTGAGGTTGTCCTCGTGCACGATCAGCACCTTGCCGGTACGCCGCGCGGCATCGAGGATCGCGTCGCGGTCGAGCGGGGCGAGCGTGCGGAGGTCCAGCACCGTCGCTTCGGTGCCTTCTTGTGCGAGTTCCTCCGCCGCTTCGAGGCACTCGCGCACCATCAACCCGAACGAGATCACGGTGAGGTCGCCGCCGTTGCGGCGCAGTTGCGCCGGGCCGATGGGGACGATGTAGTCGCCATCGGGCAGCTCTTCCTTGAGGAGGCGGTACGCCTTCTTGTGCTCGAAGTAGATCACCGGGTCGGGATCGCGGATCGCCGCCTTGAGCAGCCCCTTCGCGTCGTACGGCGTGGACGGGACGACGACCTTCAGCCCGGGCACGTGCGCGAGCAGCGCCTCGATGGACTGCGAGTGGTACATCGCGCCGCGGATGCCCGCCCCGAACGGAATCCGCACGACGATCGGGCATCCCCAGCCGCCGTTCGAACGGTACCGCCAGCGCGCCGCTTCGCTGATGAGCTGGTTGAACGCCGGATAGGCGAAGTCCGCGAACTGGATCTCCGCGACCGGCACGCAGCCGTTCTGCGCCATGCCGATGCTGACGCCGACGATGCTGGACTCCGCGAGCGGCGTATCGAGGACGCGCTGCGGCCCGAACCGGTCCAGCATCCCGTCGGTAACGCGGAACACGCCGCCCTCCTGGATGTCTTCGCCGAGGACGACCATCGTCGGCAGGCGCTCCATCTCTTCCCAGAGCGCGTCGTGGATCGCGTCGAGGTACGTCCGCAGCGCCATCACGCCTCCTCGTAGAAGACGTGGCGCAGCGCCGACTCGGGCGCGGGCTCGGGCGCGCGCTCCGCCGCCTCGACGGCGGCGGCGATCTCGCGCTGAGCGTCGTCGCGGATCTGGCCGTCGGCGTCGTCGGTTAGCGCGCCTTCGGCGATGAGGCGCGTACGCAGCCGGTCGATGGGGTCCTTCTTGATCCACTCTTCCAGCTCCGAGCGCGGGCGGTAGCGGCGGTCGTCGTCCGACGACGTGTGCGGCGCGAGGCGATACGTCTTCGCCTCGATGAGCTTCGGCCCGAGGCCGCGGCGGCACTCCTCCAGACCCCATAGCGTCGTCTGGTACACGGTGAGCGCGTCGTTGCCGTCGACCGTGTTGCCCTCGATGCCGTAGCCCTTCGCGCGGTCGGCGACGTGCATCACCGACATCTGCTTCTCCTGCGATTCGGAGATCGCGTAGCCGTTGTTCTCGCAGAAGAAGACGACCGGCAGCTTGTGGATGGCGGCGAAGTTCAGCGCCTCGTGGAAGTCGCCCTCGCTCGTCGCGCCCTCGCCGAAGTAGGCGATCGTCGCCTCGCTCAGCCCGCGCAGCTTCGACGCGTAGGCGATGCCGGCGGCGTGCGGCAGGTTCGCCGCGATGACGCTCGAGCGCGTCACGACGCGCATCGCGGGCCACGACCAGTGGCTCGGCATCTGGCGCCCGCCGGAGTTGGGGTCATCGGCCTTGGCGAAGAGGCCGAGGAGGATGTCGTACGGCGTCATGCCCAGCGCGACCATGACGCCGACGTCGCGGTAGTACGGCAGCACCCAGTCCGTGCCGCGCGCGACGGCGTACGCGGAGCCCACCTGCGCGGCCTCGTGGCCCTGCCCGGTCACGGCGAAGGCGGCGCGCCCCTGCCGGTTGAGCGCGAACATCCGGTCGCTGAGGATGCGCGACCGCACCATGTCCCGGTAGATCGAGAGCGACAATCCGGCGGTACCGGACTCGAGGCGGGCATCCGTAACGGTCACGCGCACCTGCTCTCACCGACGGCCGGGCACCGTAGGCACGCCGTCGATCGCAGTATAGGGCGAGGGGGACGGAACCACAGATTGCACAGATTGCACAGATGGGAATGGCGGGAGAAGAGGGGACGGGCGGAAACAGGGATTTCGCGGATTGCACGGATGGGGGAAGGGCCGGCCGGTTCCGGGTCGACCGC
>JBBTPG010000214.1:0-3697 GCA_038066315.1 Chloroflexota bacterium
GGCACCGCGCTCGTCTACACCGGCTCGCGCCGCAACGCCGAGGACGTCGCCGAGGCGATGCGCGCGCTCGGCTGGCGCGCGGCCCACTATCACGCCGGCATGAGCGGCCCCGATCGCACAGCGGTGCAGGAGAAGTTCCAGGCGGGCGCGCTCGACGTCATCGCCGCGACCAACGCGTTCGGCATGGGCATCGACCGGCCGGACATCCGCCTCGTCGTCCATCAATCGCTGCCCGAATCGGTCGAGGCCTACTACCAGGAGGTGGGCCGCGCGGGCAGGGACGGCGAACCTGCCACAGGGCTGCTGCTGATCGCCGATCCGGATATCGCCTGGCGCTTCAAGATGATCGCCTCGGACGAGTTCGTGTCGGCGGAGCAGCAGTTGCGGCGCCGCGAGATGCTGCGTGCGATGGTCGGCTACGCCGAGACGTCCGCGTGCCGGCATGACAGCATCCTGGAGTACTTCGAGGACGAAGCCGAAGAGCTCGGCGGCTGTAGCCAGTGCGACAATTGCGTCGCCGCCGCCGAAGGCCGGCTCAGCGCCGAGCCCGGCGAGGCGGACTCGGCCGGCGTCGTGCGCGAAGCGCTGAGCGCGATCCGCTCGCTGCCGTTCGCCGCGGGCGCGGGCGCCATCGCCAGCTATCTCATCGGCCACGGCTCCGCGCAGATCCGCCGCTACGACTGGCAGGCGCGCCCGCAGTTCGGCGTGCTGAAGGACCGGCGCGAAGACTGGGTGCGCCGCCTCCTGCGACGCTTCGTCGCCAGCGGCGTGCTCGCCATCGACCCCGAGCACCAGACGCTGCATGTCACGCGCCGTACCGTCGACGTGATCAACGGCGCGAAGCCGAACCCCGTGCGCCTGCCGCCGCAGGATCGCCCGACGCTGCGCGCCGGCGCCCGCGACCCGCGTTCCGACTCCGGCACGCTCGATGGCGACGCCGCGACGCTCTTCGAGCGCCTGAAGGCATGGCGCCGCCTTCGCGCCGATGCCGACGGCGTGCCCGCCTACGTCATCTGCCACGACGCCACGCTGGCCGCGATCGCCGAAGCGCGCCCGTCATCCGGCGACGAGCTGATGCCGGTCAACGGCATGGGCCCGGCGAAGCTCCAGCGCTATGGCGTCCAGATCCTCGCCGAAGTCCGCGCCCACACCGCCGAGTCCGGCGAGGGCGTCCCGCCGCACCTCGCCGCCGAGCAACCGGAGCCCAACGGCGACACAGAAGTGGGCGATGGCTCGCTCTACGATCAGCTCCGCGCCTGGCGTCGCCGTCGCAGCACGCGCGAAGGCGTCAAGCTCTGGGAGGTCTGCAGCAACGATGTCCTGCTCGCCGTCATCAACGTCCTGCCGCGCACCGTCGATGCGCTGCGCGCTATCGACGACGTCACGGCGCAGCAGGCCGATCGCTATGGCACCGAGATCGTCGCCGCCGTCAACGCCTACCTCGACGACGCAGCGGCGCCGGAAGCCGCTCGCGACACGAAGTCCGACCACGAGCGCCGCATCGCTGAACTTCGGACGAAGCACCCGCGCGCCTGCGAACCGTGGACCGACGAGGAGGACGCGCGCCTGGTGCAGCTCGTCGCCGCGGGCACCGACGTCAAGGAGATCGCCACGGCGCTTGAGCGCCAGCGCACCGCGATCAGCTCCCGCATCGAAAAGCTGCGCATGGCGTCGGTCTAGCGTCCCGCCGCCGTCTTGCGATGAATGTCGTGGCGAATGCAGAGCTACCTGGCCGCAACGGCGTTCGGCAGACCACGCCCGCACCTACCGAGGAACGACTCCGCCGAAGTCCTGGCGCTGATGGTGCCGCCCAACTGACGGGCAGTCCACCTCGCAGACAGGCCGTTTGGCCTGGGCCGTTTGGCCATTGACAGGTTACTAAAGGCGTGTATCTTTCGATCTGTTAGGCCTGACGACGGGCTCGCCGGCAGGTCGGAAGGGGTCAGCGATGCTTATCATGTCGCTCATCTCGGTCGCCGCGTTCTCCGCCTTCTTTGTCGTCGCGGGACTCTTCCTCAGACGGCACGAGCTCAGGCGGCACGAGCGAGGCAGCAGCCGGTAACTTCGACGGCGGAGCTGATCCGGTTTCTGCGCTCGCGTACTTCTTGCGGTCCGCATGCGCGGCGCTCGTAATCCACCGGATCAGCTTGCCGGCAGCACGTTGCTGAGGTCGAAGACTTCGCCGAGCTTCGGAACGAACGTCCGCAGGTGCAGCTCCGACTGGAAGCGCTGCGAGAGCGCCGCCGCGGCGTCCGGCTCGCCGTGGACGATGAACAGGGCTCTCTGTGCGGCGTTGGCGGACCGCACCCATCGCACGAGCTCATTGGCATCTGCGTGCGCGGAGAGGCCGAGGAGCGAGATGACTTCGGCGCGGATCGGGATGTCGGCGCCGTGCATGCGCAGCGTGCGGGCGCCATCGACGAGCGCGCGGCCGCGCGTGCCCGCCGCCTGGAATCCGGCGAGCACGATGAGGTTCTTCTCGCCGGGGCCGAGCCGCTCCAGATGGTGGAGGACGCGGCCGCCGGTGAGCATGCCGCTGGCGGCGATGATGACGCGCGGCCCGGACATCCGGTTGAGCTGCTTGGACTCGTCGACGCTGCTGTGGAAGTGTACGTCCTTCGGGAAGAGGCGCTGCCACTCCGCCTCGGTGAGCGAGGCATCGAGATACTTCGTGCCGACGCTGCGGCGATACACCTCCGTCACCTGGACGGCCATCGGGCTATCGATGTGCACGGGGATCTCGGGGATCTCGCCCGACTCCATGAGCTGGCGGAGCATCAGCGTGATGAGCTGCACGCGCGCGACGGCGAACGCCGGGATGAGGATCGTGCCGCCGCGCGCGAGCGTGTCGCGGAACGGCGCGCGTATCTCGTCGATCAGCGGCGTCGGATCGTGCGTGCGGTTGCCGTACGTCGATTCGATCACGAGTGCGTCGCACGGCGGCAGCGGCTCGGGGTCGTTGTGCAGCGGCACGTTGTAGCGGCCGACATCGCCGCTGAAGACGATCGTCGTGTCGCGGCCGCCGATGCTGACGCGCACCTGCGCGAACGCCGCGCCGAGGATGTGGCCGGCGTCCAACAACCGCGCCTCGATGCCGCCGCCCAGGTCGAGCGGCTTGTGGTAGTCGACGGTGCGGAAGCGGCGCATGGTGCGCCGGACGTCGCCGGTCGTGTACAGCGGCAGCGCCGGGTGGTGCTTGCTGAAGCCCTTGCGGTTGGCGTACTCGGCGTCCTCTTCCTGGAGCTTCGCGGAGTCGAGCAGGATGATCTCCGCGAGGTCGCGCGTGGGCGGCGTGCAGTGGATGGCGCCGTGGAAGCCTTCGCGGACGAGGCGGGGCAGGGCGCCGCAGTGGTCGAGGTGGGCGTGCGTGAGGATGATGTCGCCGACCGACCGCGGGTCGAAGCCGGGCCGCCGCCAGTTCAACAGGCGCAGCTCTTTGAGGCCCTGGAACATGCCGGCATCGACGAGCAGGTTCCGCTTGCCGGCGCTGAGGAGGTAGCGCGAGCCGGTAACCGTGCCCGCGGCGCCTTCGAACGACAGCTTGAAGTTCATCGAGGCGCTCCGGTGTCAGCCAGCGGCGCCGCGGAAGGCGCCGGGACGGATGGGCCGGGGGAGATGGTCGGGGCGACAGGATTCGAACCTGCGACCTCCTGACCCCCAGTCAGGTGCGCTACCGGACTGCGCTACGCCCCGAACG
>JBBTPG010000215.1:0-4065 GCA_038066315.1 Chloroflexota bacterium
CGCCCGGGCTGAGCTTCTTGCCTTCGTCGGCGCGGCGGGGCTCGTAGGTCACCGGCACCTCGACGATCTTGTGCCCGTGGCGCAGCAGCCGGCAGGTGATTTCGGCGTCGAGGTCGAAGCCGTTGCACCGCAGGTCGAGCGAGCGCGCGACATCGCGGTGCATCACCTTGTAGCAGGTGAGGATGTCGGAGAGCCGGGTGACATAGAGGATATTCGCCGCCCACGTCAGCCCGAAGTTGCCGGCGTAGCCGACGAGCGGCGTGGAACCCCGGCCGCGTCCCTTGAAGCGCGAGCCGAAGACGACGTCGGTGCGTCCCTCGACGATCGGCGCGAGCAGCGAGGGGATCTCTGACGGGTCGAGCTCGAGGTCGGCGTCCTGCACCATCACGATGTCGCCGCTCGCGCGGTCGAAGCCGGTGCGCACGGCGCGCCCCTTGCCGCGCGCGGCGTCCTCCAGCACGAGCACCAGGTCGCCGGACGCCGGCAGCGCCAGCAACGCCTCGCGCGTGCCGTCGGTGGAGGCGCCATCGACGACGATCAGCTCCTTCGGCATGCCGCAGTCGACCGCGCGCACGCGCTCGATCAGCGGCACGACGGTGTCGCGCTCGTTGCGGACCGGGATGACGATAGAAAGCTTCATCACGCGGATTCTACCGCGTTTGCCCGGGTGAACCACGAATGGGCACGAAGGAATGTGCGGAACGGGTCACCGCGGAGACGCAGACGAAGGTTGGGAAGCCGCGCCGCCTACGCGTGGCGCTCCGCGAGCATGCGGGCCGCGTCTTCGAGCTGGTCGATGCGGTCGATGGCGAGCCACTCGCCGGCGAACTGGTAGGCGCCGACGCCGCGGCCCTGCGCGAGCAGCTTGTTCACGAGGTCGGGGATGTCGAAGAAGCTGTCGGCCGGGATGACGTCGAGCGCGGACGGCTGGATGGCGTAGATGCCGGCGCTGACGATGTCGGTCACGGCGGGCTTCTCGACGATGCCGATGACGCGCTGACCGTCGAGCTTCAGCACGCCGTACGGGTGCTGGAGCTGGAACTCGCGCGTGGCGACGGTGATCTCGTAGCCGCCGCGCCGGTGAAACTCGAAGAGCGCGCCCATGTCCAGGTCGGTGAGGATGTCGCCGTTCATCGCCAGCAGCGGCTCGTCCGGCGGCAGGTCGAACGACGTCCGCACGAGCGAGAGCGGGCCCGCCGTGCCGAGCGGGTGCGACTCGCGCACGTAGTCGATGTGGACGCCGAGCTGCGAGCCGTCGCGGAAGTACGTCTCGATCAGCTCCGCGCGGTAGCCGACGGCGATCACGAAATCGTGCACACCGAACGTCTTGAGGCGCTCGATGATCTCTTCGAGGATCGGCTTCTCGCCGACGGGCAGCAGCGGCTTCGGGATCGTGTACGTGAGCGGGCGCAGGCGCACGCCCTTGCCGCCGGCGAGGATCACGGCCCTCATACGGCGTACTCCTGCGGGCGGTAGAGATCGAGATGCTCGCGAACCCAGTCGACGGTGCGGCGCAGGCCGTCGTCGAGCGAGACCTCCGCGCGCCAGCCCGCCAATCGCTCGGCCTTCGAGCTGTCGGACAGCAGGCGCGAGACTTCGCTCTTCGCCGGGCGCATGCGCTGCTCATCGCCCTCGACGACCAGCTCGCGGCCGGTGATCTCGCCGACCTTCCGGACGATCTCGCGGATGCTCACTTCTTTTCCCGAGCCGACGTTCACCACTTCGCCGAGCGCCGCGTCGGCCGCGCCGACGGTCAGGAAGCCGCGTGCGGTGTCGGCGACGAACGTGAAGTCGCGCGTCGTGTCCAGCGTGCCCAGGCGCAGCGTCTTGCCGCTGACGGCCTGCGTGATGATCGCCGGGATCACGGCGCGGGCGGATTGTCGCGGGCCGTACGCGTTGAACGGGCGGACGATCGTCACCGGCATCGCGAACGAGCGGTGGAAGCTCAGGCCGAGCGCGTCGCCGGCGATCTTCGTCGCCGAGTAGGGCGACTGCGCCTGCAGCGGATGCTCCTCGTCCATCGGCACGCGCAGGGCGGAGCCGTACACCTCGCTCGTCGACGTGAGGACGACGCGCTCGACGGTGCCGAGCTCCTTCGCCGCGATCAGCACGTTCGATGTGCCGATGATGTTCGTGTCGATGACCTCTTGCGGGTGCTCGTAGGAGTACGGGATGCCGATCAGCGCGGCGAGGTGGAAGACGGCGTCGGCGCCGCGCATCACCTCGCGAACAGCGTCGAAGTCGCGCACGTCGCCCATCGTGATGGCGATCTGCTCCAGCGACGCGCCGGGCAGCAGGTCGAGGCAGCCGCGCTGGCCCCGCGACGTGTAGCGGAGCATCGCGCGGACGTGCGCGCCCTCGGCGACCAGCTGCTCGACGAGGTGGCTGCCGATGAAGCCGCCGGCGCCCGTCACGACGACCGTCTTACCTGCGAAGCGCACGCATCCCCCAGTGCATCAAGCGCAGGACCAGTCCTGCGAGCGCGATCAGCGCCAGTATGACGGATACCAGCGCCCACATATAGAGCGTCAGGATCAGCGCAAACGTGAAATCGACCTGCTGCGTGAGCGCGACTGCGAACGCGACCACGGGCGAGGCGACGAACAGCCAGACGGCCAGGCGAAGCCAGTGACTGTGGAGCGGGTTCACGATTCGGGCGTGCCGAACGTGCGCAGCACGGAGCCGAACGAGCGGCCGCCCGTGAGCTCGCGCCACTGGCCGGCCGTGATGCGCCAGAGCGCCGCCAGCCCGGCCGACGCGAACACCGCGATGGGGAGGTACATCGCGTAGTGGTAACGCGGGTCGCCGATGAACATCACGCCAAAGACGAGCATGTAGAACGGCACGATGCCGAACACCGCCCAGAAGCGCGGGTCGCGCGGACGCCACCAGAGCCGCGCCGACGCGAGCGCGAGGCCGATGAGGCCGAAGAACGTGAAGCCGGAGAAGCGGATCAGCCGGTCTGCGCCATCGGGTCCGAACCACGGTTTGTTGCTCTGCACCCAGGTGACGCCGGACTCGTCGCTGCGGAAGAGGCGGTAGAGGCGCTGCGGCACGAGCTTCAGCTCTTCGAGCTTGTGGTCGAACGCCCACTTCCGCGCCAGTCGCGATCCCTCGCGGTTCGACTTCAGCTCGATCTCCCTGCGGCTGAGACCGTCGAACTTCGCCTCGAGCTGCGTCGTCGCGATGAGGCTGGCGCCGCCGTCCGTCTCGGGGTTGTGTCCCTGGTACGCGACGCGGCCGGAGCCCGTCGTGCCGGCGATGAGCTCGCCCATCTGCACCTGGTTGCGCACAGCCCACGGCACGACGATCAGCGCGCCGCCGAGCGTGAACGCCGCTAACGGCAGCAGCGCCCGCCGGCGCAGGTGCACGGCCATCAGGAGCGCAAGCAGTCCGCCGTAGGCCAGGAACTCGCCGCGCACGTAGCCGGCGAACACCGTGAGCGCACCGAGCCCGACGGCCAGCGGGAGGCTCGGCCGGTCGCGGTCGAGCACGAAGTAGACGAAGATCGCGAGTGTCGCGGCGAGCAGGAACCCGAAGTACGTCTCCGAAAGCAACACCGTCGTGAACAGCACGTGCGCGGGCAGCAGCGCCATGACGCCGCCCGCGAAGATCGCCGTAAGCCGGTCGAACAGGCGCCGCGCGATCAGGAACACAAGCGCCGCCGTCGACGCCCCGAGCACGATGTTGAGCAGCCGCGCGGCGTTCACGGAGTTACCAGTGAGCCTGTAGACGACCGCGAGCGTCGCCGGGTAGCCGGGCGGCCAGAGCGCGGTCGGCGAGAGCTGGTCCTCATTCGGGTAGATGCGGGCGCCGTCGGCCGTCTTCCAGACCGTAGGGTCGAAGACGTAGCCGTCGCCAGCGGCGAGGTGACGCGCCGTCGTGTCGTACCAGACGCTGTCGTCGTAACGGCCATCGCGCGGGTTCGGGTGTACGTACGCGACGGCGACGATGCGCACGACGAACGCCAGCGCGAAGATGACGAGCAGCCATCGCGCATCGGGCGTGCGCAAGCGGTCGCGGAACGCGCCGATCACGCGGCTCCAGTCGAGCGCTTGCGCTTCG
>JBBTPG010000216.1:0-7642 GCA_038066315.1 Chloroflexota bacterium
CTGTCCGGCGTGCGGCGCGCGGTTCGCGAATCCGCGCGTGATCTGCCTGCAGTGCGCGCACCGCGGGCTCGATCGCTGCGCGCTGAGCGCCACCGGTACCGTGTGGACCTTCACCATCGTGCTCTCTGTACTGTAGGCTCCGTCATGCAGGTGCCTTACGCCATCGCGCAGGTAGAGCTCGAAGACGGGCCGATCGTGGCGGCGGCCATCGTCGAGACGCCGCTCGACGCCGTCCGAGTCGGCCTGCCGGTCGAGA
The DNA here is from genome assembly GCA_038066315.1 of Chloroflexota bacterium. Lineage (GTDB taxonomy): Bacteria > Chloroflexota > Dehalococcoidia > DSTF01 > JACRBR01 > JANXYW01. The sequence continues at coordinate 257 of JBBTPG010000216.1, forward strand.
TGACGCTGCACACCGTCAGGCACGACGAAGACGGCAACGAGGTCGTCGCGCACGCGTTCCGCGCGAGGCAGGGCGCACGATGAGCGGCGGCCGCGACGTCGTCGTGCTGGGCGTGGGACTGCACCCGTTCGGGCGCTTCCCCGAGCGGACCATCGACGACCTGGCGCGCGAGGCAGCTCTGGCGGCGTTGGATGACGCCGGGATCGCGTTCCGCGAGGTCGAGGCGGGCTTCCTCGGCCGCGTCGGCGGCAGCGGGCCGCCCGTGGGCGTGGGCACGCGCATCTTCGCCGAGCTCGGGCAGCACGGCATCCCGATCACGAACGTCGAGCTGGCCTGCGGAAGCTCCTCGCGCGCGCTGATGCACGCAGCCGACATGATCCGCGCGGGCACGGCCGAGACGGCGATGGTGATCGGCGTCGAGAAGATGGAGCGCGGCATGCTGCAGGTCGGCGGCCCGGGCGCGACGAACTACGCCTCGATCATGGGACTCAACGTCATGCCGGCGGCGTACGCGATGCGGGCCCAGCGCCACATGGCCGAGTTCGGCACCAGGCCCGAGCATTTCGCGCAGGTGAGCGTGAAGTCGCACAAGAACGCGGTACACAACCCCAACGCGCAGTACCGCATCGCGATCACGCTGGACGAGGTGCTGGGATCGCGCATGGTGTGCGAACCGATCACGCTGTACCAGTGCTGCCCGACGAGCGATGGCGCCTCCGCCGTCGTCCTTGCGTCGGCGGCGTTTGCGAAGAAGCACACGACATCGCCCGTGTACCTGCGCGCGTGGGCCGGCGGCTCGCCCGTGTACGCCGGCGGACACGAGGGGCTGGGCGAAGGCCCGACGTCGCTCGTCGCTCAGCGCGCCTACGAGCGCGCCGGCATCGGACCGGAGGACGTGCGCGTGACGCAGGTGCACGACGCTTTCACGCCGGGCGAGATCCTGACGATCGAAGAACTCGGCTACGTGAAGCAAGGCGAGGGCGGGCCGTTTGTGTGGGAAGGCGGCACCGAGATCACGGGCAAGTATCCCGTCAACACGGATGGCGGGCTGCTGAGCCGCGGCCACCCGATGGGCGCGACCGGCGGCGCGATGGTCACCGAGATCGTACGCCAGCTCCGCGGGCAGGCGGGCCAGCGGCAAGTGGAACATGCGGGTACCGGGCTCGTGCAGAACGCCGGCATCGGCGGCGTCAACGTACTCGTGCTGTCGCGCTGAGAGAGAGGGCATCATGCCAGCGATCGACCTCAACTTCGACCTCACGCCGGACCAGATCCGGCTGCGCGAGGAGACGCGCCGCTTCGCGGCGGAGGTGATGCGGCCGGCAGCGATGGAGCTCGATGCCATGGCGCCCGAGGACGCGATCGCGGCGGGCTCGCCGCTCCGGCGCGTGTTCGCGCAGGCGTACAAACTGGGCTACCACCTTCGCGCCTTCCCACCCGAGCTGGGCGGCCCGGGCTTCGCGCCGATGGACGCATGGGTCGTCGGCGAGGAGATGGGCTGGGGCAACGCGGGGCTATCGATCAGCCTCGGCGTGACGTCGATGCCGTTCCGCTTCGCCGCGATGACCGGAAACCCGGACCTGATGCGGGAGATGGTGCAGCCGTATCTCGATGACACCGAAGGCAAGTACGTCGGCTGCTGGTGCGCGACCGAGCCGCAGCACGGCTCCGACGCGATCCTGTACTCGGGCGACGAGGCGCGGCCGGACATCCACTTCGAGTGCACGGCGCGGCGCGTCGGCGACGAGTGGGAGATCAGCGGGCAGAAGTCGGCGTGGGTCTCGAACGGGACGATCGCGACGCACACGCTGGCGTTCCTGTGCGTGGAGCCGTCGAAGGGCATGGCCGGGACGGGCGTCGCCGTGATCCCGCTGGGCCTGCCCGGCGTGAGCCGTGGCAAGCCGCTGGACAAACTCGGACAGCGCGCGCTGAACCAGGGCGAGATCTTCTTTGACCAGGTGCGCATCCCGCGCCACTACATGCTCGTCGAGCCGGGCGTGTTCGGCGGCGCCACCGACAACATCCTTGCCGCGGCGAACGCGGGCATGAGCACCACGTTCTGCGGCGTGGCGCGCGCGGCTTTCGAGGAAGCGTTGCGCTACGCGCAGGACCGCGTGCAGGGCGGCGTGCCGATCGCGCGTCACCAGCTCGTGCAGCGGCGCCTGTTCGACATGTTCACGAAGGTCGAATCGGCACGCGCCCTCTCCCGTCTGGCGAACAGACGCCTGGCGAGCGGACAGCCGACGACGCACTACTCGATCGCCGCGAAGACGTACTGCACGCAGACGGCGCTGGACGTCGCGTCGGACGCCATCCAGACGTTCGGCGGCCTGGGGCTGGCGAAGGGTATGCTCGTCGAGATGCTCTACCGCGACGCGCGCGCGTCGCTGATCGAGGACGGCGCGAACGACGTGCTGGCGCTGGCGGGCTTCCGGTTCCTCGTGCAGGACTGACGATCCGGGCGGCCGCGTGTGGTCCTGCTGTGCCAGGCCGGGCGGGCCTCGAACTCACATCAGTTCGAGGACGGCCGCGCGCACGCGGTCAGGACTCGGCATGAAGGCGAGTTCGAGGGGCCGGCTGAAGGGTACCGGCGCAGGGGGCGCGGTGATGGTCTTGACGGGACCGTCGAGATGATCGAACGCGTGCTCGGCGATGAGCGCCGCCACGTCGGACGCCAACCCGCAACGCGGGAACCCCTCGTCGACGATGACGGCGCGGCCCGTGCGGCGCACAGACGCCAGCACCGTCTCCTCGTCCAGCGGCGCGAGGCTGAGCAGATCGACAACCTCGGCATCGACACCATCGGCCTCGAGCGCCTTCGCCGCCTGCAGGCACACCGACGTTGTGAGTGCGGCGCCAACCAGCGTCACGTCGCGCCCCTCACGTGCGATCCTCGCGCGTCCTATCGGGAACTCGTACGGGTCTTCCGGGACGTGTTCGGACTGGCCCAGCAGGAGCTTGTGCACGCAGAACACGACCGGATCGTCATCCCTGATGGCCGCGGTCAGCAGGCCCTTGGCGTGATACGCGGTCGACGGCGCCACGACCTTCAGCCCGGGGATGTGCGTGAAGAACGAATAGAGCATCTTGGAATGCTGCGCTGCCATACCGACGCCGGCGCCGACATGCGTGATCATCGTGAGCGGCACCTTCGCGCGGCCGCCGGACATGTAGTGCGCGAACGCGGCCTGGTTCATCAGCGGATCCAGGCACACGCCGATAAAGTCGACGAACATCAACTCGGCGACCGGCCGGAGGCCCGTCATCGCGGCGCCGACCGCGGCGCCCAGGTAGCCCATCTCCGAGATCGGCGTATCCAGCACGCGGTCCGCGCCGAACTCGGCGTACAGTCCCTTGTACTCGGCAAAGGCGCCGCCCCAGGCTTCTGACAGCCCCTCGGCGTCGCGGCCTGCGCCGCCCGCGACGTCCTCGCCCAGCAAGATCACGCCCGAATCCCGCCGCATCTCCTGGCGGAGCGCTTCCGTGATCGCTGCGCGGACGGTGATCACTCGCTCGGACGTCATCGGCGCACCCCGCTGTAGACGTCGGTCACGATCTCCGCCAGGTCCGGAGCCGGGCTGCGCTCCGCGAACGACACGGCTTCATCGAGCCGGCGCTCGGCCTCCGCGCCGATGTCATCGAGTTGTTTGGATGACACACCGTGTTGCGCCTGCAAGTACTCCGCGCAACGGAGCACGCAGTCACGCGAACGGAACGACTCGACCTCCTCCGCCGATCGATAGCGGGCAGGATCACCGATGAAATGGCCGGAGTAGCGATACGTCTCGTACTCGATCAATACCGGCCCCTGGCCCTCCCGTGCGTGGGCGACCGCCTTGCCCGCCGTGGCGAACACATCGAGCACATCTTGTCCGTCGGCGAGGATGCCTGGCATGCGATAGCCAGGGGCGCGGTCGACGACGTGCTCCGCGGCAAGCGCGTACTCCACGGGCGTCGCCTCACCGTAGCGGTTGTTCTCGCACACGAACACGACGGGCAGCTTCCAGATGGATGCGAGGTTGAGTGATTCGTGGAAGGCGCCGATATTCGACGCGCCATCGCCGAAGAATGCGACGGCGACGCGCCCCGACTTCGTCAGTTTCGCCGTCAAGGCGGCCCCGCAGGCGATCGGCAGGCCGGCGCCGACGATGCCGTTCGCCCCGAGCATGCCGCGGCGGAAGTCGGCGATGTGCATCGAGCCGCCCTTTCCCTTGCAGGTGCCCGTCGCCTTACCGAACAACTCGGCCATCATCTCGTTCGGATCGACGCCCTTCGCCAGGCAGTGGCCATGTCCACGATGCGTCGAGGTCACATAGTCGCCATCGCGTAACGCCGCACAGACGCCGGCCGCAACGGCCTCCTGGCCGATGTACAAATGCCCTGCACCGCTGAACGTGCCCTTCAGGACCAGGTTCGCGAAGCGCTGTTCGAACGCCCGGATCAGCACCATCGTCGCGTAGAGGCCAAGGGTCTGTTCGCGCGACGGTGTTCCGCTGGTGTCCGTGTTGCGCTCTGCGGTCAAAGCGGCCTCTTCCTATGCTGCGGTTGGATTGTCCAGCCGGTCGTGACGTGACGCGGACGCGCAACGATTGGAGCGTTCCACGAACCGGGGGCTGACGGTGCCATTCGACATCGCAGCAGGTCTCAGCCGGTCCGGTCGATCCGACTGTACGCGCGCGATGAAGCTCGAGCTAGGGCCAAACGTCCCGGCGAGCCAGGGCCGGCGAGGCTGCCGGCAGTGCTCCACAGCGCCTGCGGGAAGGTCTTGCTGGAAGGCAAGTGGACGGCGATGAGTTGATCGATCACGACGGACGGACGATCCTCGCGAGCGGCGCCCAGTTCTCCTCTGAGGTCGATGGCGCGATCATCGATGCCGATGGCGGACGCCTCATATTTCGTCCGGCACGCAAGATGCTGGACCCGCGACAGCCGCGTGACGGCCACGACGCAGCCTGAAGCCGCCGAGGCGATGGACGCGATTCGTCTCGCATCGGCACGTGCGCGGTCGCTGTCCCTCGTTACTTCTTGGAGGACTTGGCGTCCTTCTTCTGAGACTTCTGCTTGTTCGACTTGGCCGTGCTCTTCGGACTCTTATCGCCCATGGCGCATGTCTCCTTCGATCGCTGAACGTGACATCGTGTTCCTATCGTAGCCCAGAGCGGCCGCGTCTGTCACCATCAGTTCTTGGGCGGGAGCCACTCGGCGGCACGCCAGCGCGCACACTACATTCGGACGCGCCCCATCCAGTCCTGGGACTCGTGAGCGAGGTCGTGCTTGCACCGCGCGATGAGGCGACGCTGTGGTTTCGCTTCGGCGTTGAAGACGGGACCGTGGTCGCCTATCCCGGAGCGCTCTTCGAGTACTCGCTCGCACGGCTCCAGTGCCGGCTCCCGCGCGCCATGAGGCCCAGGCCGAATGGCCCGGCAGAACGGGAACACTAGACCCTTGACCAGCGGGCGCGCACGGAGGTAGAAAGATAAGTAAGTCGATAGATAATCTCGAGAATCTGGAAACGGCACGATCCGCATGTGGCGTGGATGGCCGGTGGACGTACCGGCCGCCCGCCTCTTGTCACACGCGTGCCCTTGCTGTCAGAGCGAACGATTCATTCGTCTCGCGCGTTCCGGAGGTTCTTCGTGCGGCCGTGGAACTTCGTCGACGACCAGACCCTACAGGAGATCGCGACGCTGCGCGACGACATCCAGCGCTTCGGCGAGGGGCGTCTAACCGCCGACGAGCTGCGCCCGCGGCGAACGCTCTACGGTGTGTACGGGCAGCGGCACAAAGACCGCTATATGCTGCGCGTCAAGGTGCCGCAGGGCGTGCTCGAAGCGCCGCAACTCGAGGCGCTTGGGCGCGTCGCCGCGGAGTACTCGCGCGGGTTCGGCTACGTCACCACCCGCCAGGACATCCAGTTCCACTTCTTGCTGCTGGAGCACGCCGTCCCCGCGCTGGAACTCCTGGCCTCGGCCGGGCTCACGACGCGGGAGGCGGGCGGGAACATCGTCCGGAACGTCACCTGCGACCCCTTCGCCGGTATCTGCCGCGACGACGTCTTCGACGTCACGGCGTACAGCCACGCGGTCAGCCGCCACTTCCTCCGCAATCCGAACGCCCAGTCGCTTCCCCGCAAGATCAAGATTGCCTTTTCCGGCTGCCCGCACGACCACGCCCTGACTTGGATCCACGACATCGGCGCGCAGGCCGTCGTCCGTGACGGGAGACGCGGCTTCCGGATGGTGGTCGGCGGGGGGCTGGGCACCGTCCCACACCTGGCGCAGACGCTTGAAGAGTTCGTGCCGGATGACGAGCTGGTGCGCACGTGCGACGCGGTCGTGCGGGTGTTCGACCGGGTGGGCGATCGGAAGAAGCGCGTGCGCGCGCGCCTGAAGTTCGTCGTGATGCGCCGGGGGATCGAGGAGTTCCGTGAGCTCGTGCGCCAGGAGCTCGCATCGATGCCGCCGGCCTCGAGCGGTGCCTACGCTACGCCCGACCTGACCCTCGAGGAAGCACCGCCGGCGTACCCGGCCGCCGCTGCGGCGGAGCGCCAGGCCGATGGATTCGAGCTCTGGCGGACGGTGAACGTCGTGCCCCAGAAGCAACCGGCCTGCTATGCCGTCCAGGTCGCGCTCCCAGCCGGCGCTGTCACGGCAGAGCAGTTCGCCGCCCTCGCCAGGATCGTGCGCCGCTTCAGCAGCGGCTCGCTGCGCACGACGATCGAGCAGAACCTGCTGTTGCGCTGGGTGCGGGGGGCCGACCTCGTCGCGCTGCACCGGGCCCTCATCGACGGCGGGTTGGCGCACCCGACCGCGGAGACGCTGCTCGACCCCGTCGCCTGCCCCGGCACGGAGACCTGCATGTCGGCGATCACGAGTGGAAAGGGCCTGGCGCGCGCGATCGTCGCCGAGTTCAGCCAGGACGGCTACCTCGCCGACCCGCTGGCGCGGGCGGCCCGCATCAAGGTGAGCGGCTGCCCCAACTCCTGCGGCCAGCATTATGCCGGCGACATCGGCCTGTACGGCAGCGCGATGCACGTCGACGGCCGGCTCATCCCGGCGTACCAGCTGCTCGTCGGCGGCGGCGACGGCGGCGCGCTGGCCGAGCCAGTGATGCGCCTCGCGGCGAAACGCGTGCCCCAGGCGCTGCGCGCGCTGGTGGACCACTACCGTCGCGTGCGGACACCCGGCGAGCCGCTGCGCGACTACCTCCGGCGTGTGGGCCCGGACGGCGTCCGCGAGGCGCTGGCGCCGTACGCGCACCTGCCCTCGTTCGTCGAGGACCCCGCGGCGTACGTCGACTGGGAGACGGATAAGCTCTTCTCGCTCGACGAGCGGGGCGAGGGCGAGTGCTCCGTATGATGGTCCGGCTTGGTCGCGCATTCGTCAG
>JBBTPG010000217.1:0-6563 GCA_038066315.1 Chloroflexota bacterium
CGCCGAAGAAGCGGCGGAAGAGACCGGGAACGCGAACAGCAGGAGAACCGTGGAAGCGCAACAGCTGGCAACCAAGGTCGCGCAGCTCGAGTCCAGGGTCGCGACGCTCGAAGACGAAGGCAAGATCGTCAAGGGCGAAGTGAAGCAGATCCTGACCGAGATCCGCAGTGCGATCCTCGTGCGGGATAACCCGTTCGAGGGCGACGGCGGCATGGGCGCGCGTCCGGGCGTGGCGGTCGTCAGCGTCACATCAGAGCCGCTGCCGGCGCCAGAGGCCGCAGCGGAGCCAGCGCCAAAGCCGGAGAAGCGCGCCGACGAGCCGATCGCAGCGGAGCCGGAACCGTTCGGCGGATTTGGCAGGGACTCGATCCCGCTGCGGCCGCTACCGCAGCCGGTGCAGCCCATGCCGGCGCCAACACCCGCGCCTGAACAACCGCAGTGGAGCTTGCTGACGATCGCCGGGCTGGCGGCCTGGGCCGAAGAGGCGATGGGGCGGATCGGGTCGCTGCGGCTGGAGATCCTTCTGGACCTGTGCGAGACGGCGGGGCACATCACGCCGGAAGCGCGCGTCGCCCTGGCCCGTGTGACGGAGCTCGACATCCACGAACCGGAGCGGGCGCCATCGAACAACGAGACCGTCGCCATCCTGCGGCAACTCGACGCCCTGGTGAATGACGAGGATGACCACAGCCCGGCCCGATTGCGACGGCTGGGCTGACAACGCCCCGCGCAGTGACCGCGCTGCGCACCAGACGCAAGGAGTCGCGTCATCGACAAAGCCATTACGACGATCATGCTCACCATCGCGTCGATCGTTGCGATCGTCGCTGTGGCGAACGCCGTGCTTCCGTCCGTGGGGCGGACAAGCGGTGCGCTCATCTCCGCGTCGGGTGTGGTCCAGGACCGGATCTCGAGTCAGATCCAGATCGTCCACGCGACGGGGCAGAACGCGAATCCGACCGCGACCGTCTGGGCGAAGAACATCGGCAGCTCCGCGGTGGACCCGCTGAGCCGCGTCGACGTGTTCTTCGGGCCGACGGGCAGTTTCCAGCGCATCCCGCAGGGCACGGCCGGCTGCGCGGCTCCCTGTTGGGAGTACACGCTGGAGAACGGGACGAGCACCTGGGAGCAGACGTCGACGCTGCGGATCACGATCCGCAACAGCAGCAACCTGGCGACGGGCACCACGTACTACGTGAAGGTCGTGACGCCAAACGGCATCACGGACTCGAAGTTCTTCACGGTCTAGAGGGGAAGCATGGAGAACGGCCTTCCCACGCTGCTGATCGCGGCGATCCTGATGCTCTCGACGGTGTTCATGGCGCGCGGCGGATTCATGGGCGCCGACGCGATCGGTCAGTCGCTCAGGGATTCGGAAGCGCGGTACGAGCAGCAGAGCCGGACCGGCGTGACGGTGACGTCTTCGTCGATCGACGCATCGGGCGCGAACATCACGATCACCCTCCGCAATGACGGGCAGACGGAGCTGGCGGACTTCGCGGGCATGGACGTCGTACTCCAGTATTTCGGCGCGACGGGCACGCGCTTCGACAAGTGGATCCCGTACACGTCCGGCGCACTCTCGTCGAACACGTGGACGACGGGCACGTTTACGAACGATGTGTTCGAGCCCGGCATCCTGAATTCTGGTGAGAGCATGCAGATGTTGATCCGCGTGAACCCGGTGGTAGGACCAGCGACGACAAACCTTGCGATCATCGGCTCGGAAAAGGGCGTCACCGCGAGCACCTACTTCGCGGGGCCGCCGTAAGGAGGCAGGATGGCGATCTTCACGCGCTTCCTGCCCGGGCAGAAGGCGGTCCGTCGAAGCGACAACATCGAGGATGCCGCGAACTGGCAGCGGTCAACTTCGCTGTTCAAGCCGGCGCCGCTGGAATATGACCTGATCGCGCAGCTGACGTACATGTCCGCGCTGGCCACGGCCAACGTGGGGCGCGAGAACCTGTTTCAGAAGACGGCCGAGCTGGGGTACACGACCTCCGGCTACTTTCACCGCGTCCACCTGGTGGCACAGCGGCTGAACTACGACTACGCGCGCGCCTGCCAGCTCGTCGCTGATTCGACGGAGAACGAGATCGTGCGCAGCCTGCTGCTGCGATTCTCCAGCTCTCTTTCGTCTGGTGAGCCAGAGACGGTCTTCCTTGCGCGCGAGACCGAGATCGAGCTGGACAAGTACTCGAGGAAGTACGACCGGGACCTTGAATCTCTGCGCAAATGGACCGACGCGTACGTGGCGCTGATGGTGTCCGTGACGCTCGTCGTCGTGGTGTCGCTCGTATCGATGATGATCTACAGCGTAGGCACGGCGTTCATCCTGGGACTGGCGACCGTGATGATCGGAATCGCGGTGCTGGGCGACTGGATCATCTACCGGACCTCACCGGTCGAACCAAAGACGCACAAACGTCCGCACAGATCCAAGACCCAGGATCAGATGTTCGCCGTGGCGAAGGTACTGCTGCCCGCGAGCGCCGTGCTGGGCGCGATCGTCGGCCTCGTATTCAGCATTGGCGCCGGCATGGTGGCGGGGGGCATCGCGGTCGCGCCTGTCGGCATCATGGCGTTCCTCGACGACCGCCGCGTAGACCAGTACGACCGCGACGTCTCAACGCTGCTGCGCTCGCTGGGCTCGATCGTTGGGGCGATTGGCACGACGGTGACCGAGGGCATGGAGCGCATTAACCAGCGCTCGCTGTCGTCGCTGGAGCAGGGCGTGAAGCGGCTGCACGTGCGGCTGCGGTCAGGCATCCGCCCGGACCTCTGCTGGGACCGTTTCATCTCGGAGACCGGCAGCGAGCTTGTGGACCGGTCCGTGAGCATTTTCTGGGACACCATCAAGCTTGGTGGCGAGCCGGATGCGATCGGTTATCTCTCATCGCTCTTCGCGTTGAAGATCTCGCTGCTGCGCGAAAACCGCAAGCTCGTGTCGCAGACGTTCATGTACCTGATGGTGCCACTGCACGCGGTACTGATCGCCATCCTGCTCTTCGTCACCGAGGTGATGGTGATCTTCGGACAGCAACTGACGAACATCAACCAGCAGTCCCTCGCCAACGTCGACCCGGCGACAACCGGCGGCCTCGACGTCAACGTGCTGGCATTCGCGTCGCCGAACATCGCGTTCATTCGCGGGTTCGCCCTGGTCGTCACGATCGTGCTGACCATTGTCGATACGTGGTCGCCACATGCGACGGCGGGCGGGCACCACCACAAGGTATGGCTCTACGCCGCCGTGATGCTTGTGTTGTCGGGCGGCGCGCTGTTGCTCGTGCCGCAGATCGTGGGCGGGCTGTTTTCGAGCGTGGCAGGCGACATCACGAGCACGGGCGGACCAACCGGCGCCGCGCGCTGACCGTGAAGGAGGACCGATGAGTAACTGGAGGCGCAAAGGACACAGGGATGACGGCGAGGCGCCGGCCATCCGGGCGGATATCGAGGCGTTGCTGCCGGCATCGGTGCGGCGCCCGGAAGCGAATCGCCTCACGCCGCTGGGAAGCGACATGCCAGACGACGCGCACGATGAAGACCTCGACTTCCTGGCGGCGCTCGTCGAAGAGATCGACCACAAACCGCAGGCGATCAAGCCGCCGCCGGCGAGGTTCGGCCCGGCCGGTGGCGCGAAGCGCGCGGCGGAGCATCAGGTCGATGAACTTCGGGTCTTCCGGGACATGAAGGACGAGGGACGCGTGTCCACCCGGTATGACTTCATGCTCAACGACGTGGAGATGGACGATCTGCTCGAGGAGCTATCGACCGTGCGAGCCGCGCTGATGCGGCGAAAGGTGGCCTGAGCGAGATGTCGCCCTGGTCGAAACGGATGCTGGTGGCCGCGATGCTCGTCTGGAGCGCGCTCACCGTCGGCGCGGGCTGGTACGCACTGCGCGGCGGCGGCTCGGCGTCCGCGGCGGACCGCGGGTCCGATGCGCGCCAGGCAACGGCCAAAGCGCAGTCCAACGAAGGCCTGTCCGTCAGCGCGGCGTCCCGGTTCCGCGCGGCGGGGGCCGCCGACAACGCGGGCGGCGATAGCAGCGGAGCTCGGTCCACGACGGACACCGCTGTGGCGCCAACCGCGGCGGCTTCGCGGCAGCCAGTGCCCATCAACGCGGCGCAGGGCGGCGGCGGACCGAAGATCCAGTCGCTCGATCCGGACGGGCCGCGCAACACTCCTCCGCGCAATGCAGCGTCGAAAGGTGTGATCGTGCTGGACCCAGGACACGGGCGCGGCGATCCCGGTGCGACGCATTACCTGCCGGACGGATCAGGGCGCTGGGACATCACGGAGGCGAAGTCGAACCAGCAGAACGCGGAACTGCTGCGCGACAACCTGAGCGCGCTGGGATACGAGGTGTACCTGACCCGCGACGGCGACGGGCAGGGGCCGGGCGGTCCGCTGCCACCGCAGTTCATCACATCGGACTTGTACGCGCGGGTGGGGTTGGCGAAGGCCGTCGATGCGAACCTCTACCTGGCGATCCATGGCAACGGGGCGAGCGTCCCGTTCCTGAGCGGGCCGGAGACGTGGTTCTGCGGCCGGCACAAGGAGGGCGCAGCAAACGAGAAGCTGGCGCGGCTCGTCCAGCAGGCGATGATGGAGGCGCTGCGTGAGTACGGCTATTTCCCGCCCGACCGCGGGATCAAAGAGGACGCGCAATCGCACCACTCGGGCGACTTCTGCCAGTTCGTGGTGACGCGCGAGTCGCCGGTGCCGGCGGCGCTGCTTGAGTTCCTGTTCCTGAGCAACGACGACGACGCGAAGGTGCTTGCCGACGACCGGTCGCACGTGCTGATGGCGAAGCACGTCGCGGAGGCCATCGACCAGTTCATGCGGGAGCGCGCCGCGAACCCGTAGGGGCTTTCCGTCTACGGCGCCAACCCTGCGGGCGGGTACTCTACAGCCATGGTGAAGATCGCCGTGCTCGCAAGCTTCAATATGGACCTCGTGATGCGGGCGGAGCGCCGCCCGCAAGACGGCGAGACGTTGCAGGGGGAGTTCGCGATGTTCCTCGGCGGCAAGGGCTTCAACCAGGCGGTCGCGGCGCGAAGACTCGGCGCCAACGTCTGTGTCGCGGGGCGCGTCGGGGACGATGAGTTCGGGCGGCTTTTCCTGGACGCGCTCGACCGCGAAGGCATCGACCGGCGCGGCGTCGTCGTAGTCGCAGCTGCTGGCACGGGCGTCGCGAGTATCATCGTTGAACCAGACGGCAAGAACACGATCCTGCAGGCGCCACGGGCGAACCGGAATGTGTCGGCGGAGGACGTCCAAGGCGCGGCGGAGATGTTGGCCGGGGCCTCATTCGGAATGCTCCAGATCGAGACCTCGACGCAGGGCGCGATTGCGTTCGCGCGCGCCATGCGTGCTTCCGGGAGCCGTACGCTGCTCAACCCGGCACCGGCAGCGCCCGTGGATCGAGAGCTCCTTGCGCTGATCGACGTCATCGTTCCGAACCAGATCGAGGCTGAAGCGCTGACCAGCAAGAAGGTGCGCACTCTCGAAGAGGCGTTCGAAGCTGCCCATGCGTTACGGAACCTGGGGCCGAGCGCAGCCGTCATCACGCTAGGCGAACGCGGCGCGGTCGGCCTCTCCGCTGACGCGCTGGTGCACGAGCCTCCGTGCGACGTCCCGGTCGTCGACACGGTTGGCGCAGGCGACGCGTTCTGCGCGGCAGTGGCGGTGCGGATGGCGGAGGGTGCACCGCTGGCTGATGCGTTGCGCTTCGCGAACGCGGCGGGTGCGCTCGCGTGCACGAAACGCGGCGCCGAGCCATCGATGCCGAGGCGCGATGAGATAGAGGCGCTGATCGCGAAAGGAGTCGTCTCATGAGCACACCGGATTTCGCCCGTCACCGGGAACGCCATATCATCATGGCCCGCGAAGTGATCCGAAACGAAGCGCGCGCGCTGGAGGAAACCGCGGAAGCCATCGGCACGGACTTCGCCGACGCCGTGGAACTGATGGCAGCCTGCACGGGGCAGATCGTCGTCTGCGGTGTCGGCAAGTCGGGCCACGTCGCGGCGAAGATCGCGTCGACGCTGTCGTCGACGGGGACGCCGGCGTCGTTCCTCGACGCCGCCGACGCGGTGCATGGCGATCTCGGCGGCCTCCGCAAGGGCGACATCGTGCTCGCCATCTCCCACAGCGGCGAGAACCCGGAGCTGCTCGCCGTGCTGCCGCTGTTCAAGCACTTCGACGTGCAGGTGATCGCCATTACCGACAACATCAAATCGACGTTGTCGCTGGTCTCGAACATCGCTCTGTTTCCGGGCAAGACATCGGGAGCGGACCCGATCGGGCTGGCGCCGACGGCCAGCAGCGCGGCAGCCCTTGCGATCGGCGACGGGCTGGCCCTGGCGATCGCGCAGCACCGCGGCTACACGGTCGCGGACTTCGAACACCATCCGGGCGGCGCCATCGGCAAGCTCATGGAATCCGTGTACGGCCGGAAGAGACCAGCCGAATAGTCCGCGGCGAGCGTCGCCGCACAGTGCCGCTTAGCGTTCGCGCCAGCGCAGGCCGGTCATGCCAACGGCCATCCCCACGGCCG
>JBBTPG010000218.1:0-2225 GCA_038066315.1 Chloroflexota bacterium
CTAGTCCAACAGCATCACCTCGACCTCGTCGCCCGGCTGCACGCCCGGCACGTCCTCCGGCACGACGGCGAGGGCATTGGCCACAGCCATCGACGTTAGCACGCCCGAGCCCTGCGGGCCCGTCAGCGCGGCGTAGTAGCGGCCATCGCGCTGTGTGACGATGGCGCGGGCGAACACACGGCGCCCGTCGGTGTTCGGGATCGATTCTTCGGCGATGGCGCGGACGCGCGGCCGTTGCCAGTCGCTGCGCCCGAGCATCTTGAAGATCGCCGGGCGGCCGAACAGCTCGAACGACACCATCGAGCTGACGGGGTTGCCCGGCAGTCCGATGTGCGGCACGCGGCGGCCGCCCGAAGCGAACGCGCCGAACGCCAGCGGCTTCCCCGGCCGCATGCGCACCGTCCAGAAATCAACCTCGCCTTCCTTCGCCAGCACGTCTTTGACGACGTCGTAGTCGCCGCGTGAAACACCGGCCGAGGTCACGAGCATGTCGGCGTCCAGCCCTTCACGCAGCTTGGCCGTGAGCGCCTCCACCGTATCTTTCGCGATGCCGAGGCGCTTCGGGACGCCTCCGTTCGCGAGGACCATCGCGGCGATGCTGTAGGCGTTGCTGTCGTAGATCTGACCGGGCGCCAGCGGCTGCCCCGGCTCACGGACTTCGTCGCCCGTCGAAAGGATCGCGACGACCGGCCGGCGGTGCACGCGGACGGTGGCATTGCCGAGCGAGGCGAGGACGCCGATCTGGGCCGGATGCAGCACAGCGCCGGCACGGATGATCGCCTGTCCGCGGCGGATGTCCTCGGCCGCGCGGCGGATGTTTGCCCCGGCCGACGCCGCCTTGAGAATGCCGACGGCGTCTCGCGACTTCGCGAACGAGCCGAACGCACGCCCCGACGGCTCGTCCGTTTCCTCAAACGGCACGACCGCGTCCGCACCGCGCGGCATCGGCGCGCCGGTCATGATTCGGACGGCGGCGCCCGGTTCCACCGCGCCGCCGAAGAGGTAGCCTGCGGCCAGCTCGCCGACAACGCGGAGCGTGACGGGGGACTGTTCGCTGGCGCCATCAGTATCGGCGGCACGCACGGCGTACCCGTCCATCGCCGTGTTGTCGAGCGGAGGGATGTCGATGTTCGAGACGACGTCTTCCGCCACGACCTGCCCGAGCGCGTCGAGTACCGGCTTCTCCTCTATCTCGAGAAGATTGATGGTAGCCAGGATGCGCCGGAGGGCTTCTTCGACAGAGATCATGCTTCCGGCCCTCATAGCCGGTGGCGGTCATTACAGCATAACGAAAGACCTCGGCCCATCATGGCCGAGGCCTTCGTCATGCTTCGCTGCCGCGCTTTAGTGCGGCGCCTTACGGCGCGGCCGTCAACGATACTGTCAATCCCACCATCGTGTAGCCGGATGTCTCAGACTCTGAGGCCGTGACCGTCATGCCGTCGTTCGACGAGGCATTCGCGTCGCCCGACGTGAAGGTGACGAAGTACTCGCCGTTGGTGTTGGACGAGAACGAGTCCGACCATCCGTGCTTCGGCATTTCCGTGGAGAAGTAATCGGCCGCCTTCTCGGGCGAGTCCTTCGTGTAGAACTCGACGATGAAGGTCTTGGAGCCGCCGCTTCCGAATGACGAAGCGCTCGTGACGCGTGCTCCGCTCGGCAGCGGCACGCGGTCGGTCGGGAAGTCCTTCGAAAGCTTCACCTCAGGCGGCAGCGGGCTCGCCGTCGGACTCTTCTCCGAACTCGAGCTGTCCGAGTCGGAAGAGCTGTCGTCGCTCGCCGATGCGGTCGCCGTCTTGTTGGAGCTGCTGCTCGAACCGCTGTCGCCCGAACCGTCGCTGGACGAATCTTTCGGCTTGTCGCCGACGGTCGCGATGATGTTCGTCTTGCCGTCCACCGTGGAGACCATCGTGTAGAAGGTCGTCTTCTCGTCGCTGCTCTCGCCGCCCCAGTAGGCGCTGCCGTTCAGGTCGCCGTTCGACGTCGTCGGCCAGGCGCCGCTCTGGAACGCCTTGTCGTAGAAGTCCTTTACCTTGTCAATACTGTCGCCGGTCTCCCACGTGACGACCGTACCGCTGACCCCTTCGTTCTTGCCCGAGTAGCTGCCCTGTACCTTCGCGCCCTTGTAGACGGGAAAGTCCTTCGGGAAATTGTCCGGCAGCTTGCCGCTCACGGACACTTCGCCGCCGCCAGGGATCTTCACCGTCTTCGAATCTCCGCCGCAC
>JBBTPG010000219.1:0-2767 GCA_038066315.1 Chloroflexota bacterium
CGCCCGGTCACACGTCGAAGACGCTCGTGAACGCGATCCTTGCGCACTGCCAGGACCTCTCCGGCATCGGCGGCGTGCTGCGGCCGGGCATCGTGCACCGGCTCGACCGCGATACGTCGGGCGTCATCGTCGTCGCGAAGAACGACGCCGCGCACAACGCGCTCGCGAAGCAGCTCAAGGAGCGGAGCGTCGAGAAGACCTACGTCGCGCTCGTCGAGGGCACGCCGAAGCCCGCCGAGGGCGTCATCGACGCGCCGATCGCGCGCGACCCGCGCAACCGCCAGCGTATGGCGGTCGTCGAGCGCGGGCGGGCGTCGACGACGGCGTACAAACTCATCGAGCGCTTCTCGGGCATGTCGCTGGTCGAAGCGCGGCCGAAGACGGGGCGCACGCACCAGATCCGCGTCCACCTCGCGGCGATCGGCCACCCGATCATCGGCGACCGCGTCTACGGCAAGGCGTCGCCGCTGGTCGCGCGACAGTTCCTGCACGCGCGGCGGATCGTCTTCGCGCACCCGCGCACGGGCGAGCGCGTCGAGTTCGATGCGGCGTTGCCGGCGGATCTCGAGGACGCGCTGCGAAAAGCTCGAGCAAGCGGTTAGCGCGGTGCGGGTGTTCTCTATCGATCATACTTGTTGCTATCAGCGACATTAAACCGCAGTTCTTGTGTTTTTCGCGGACGCCCGTTTTGATCGAGTTTGATTGAGTGCCGGCATTCAATCAAAGGTGTCGCGCCTCGTCGATGTCCGGCGCGGGGACTTGGGTATCGTATGGCGGGACGCGGGCGAACGCCTAGCGTCGGGTGGCACCAGCGCAGGGTGTCGGAAACGTTGCCAGGCGGCGCTCGGACGCCGATACCGAGCGGTGCGCTGATTGGTCTACAACAGCGACGCCGGGTCCACATCCACCGCCCAGTTCGGCGGCAGCACGAAGTCCCGCACCAGCTCCGATGGGTCGCGGCCGCGCAGCAGAAGTTGCCAGCGCCAGCGCCCGCGCACCCGCGGCACGTATGCGGGCGACGGGCCGATGACCGCGGTGTCGGAGCCCAGCTCGGCGCGCCGGTGGGAGAGCACGCGGTGCAGGCGCAGCGCGTCGTCGCGGGCGAAGCGCGGGTTCGGGTGGGTGAGCGTGAGGCGCACGAGGCGGCCGTACGGCGGGTAGCCGGCGGTGCGGCGCGACGCCAGTTCCGCAGCGACGAAGCCGTCGAAGTCGTAGCGCGAGGCGGCGTCGATGGCGTAGTGGTCGGGCGTGTAGGTCTGGATGATGACGCGGCCGGGCCGCTCGCCGCGTCCGGCGCGTCCCGCCACCTGCGTCAGCAGCTGAAACGTGCGCTCGCCGGAGCGGAAGTCCGGCAGGTGCAGGCCGACGTCCGCGTTGACGACGCCGACGAGCGTCACCGACGGCATGTGCAGCCCTTTCGCCAGCATCTGCGTGCCGATGAGGATGTCGGCCTCGTGCGCGAGGAACGCGGCCAGGATGCGGTCGTGCGCACCCTTGCCGCGGGTGACGTCGCGGTCCCAGCGCAGGAGCCGGGCGTGCGGGAACGCGCGCGCGGCCTCCGCCTCCACCTTCTCGACGCCGACGCCGAGCAGCCGCACGCGCGGCGAGCCGCACTGCTTGCACGTTGCGGGCAGGTGCATCTGGCGGTTGCACTGGTGGCAGACGAGGCGGTCGTACTGCTTGTGGTACGTCAGCGCCACGGCGCAACTGCCGCACTCCGGCACGAAGCCGCAGTCGCGGCACTGCACGTGACCGGCGAGGCCGCGGCGGTTGAGGAAGAGGATCACCTGCTCGTCGGCGGCCAACGCCGTCTCGATCGCGCTGGTCAGCGACCGGCTGAACATGCCGCGGTTGCCGCTGTGCAACTCCTCGCGCAGGTCGACGACGTCGATGCCCGGCATCGCGAGCGACGCCTGCGGGCGCACGACGCCGTCGCCGGCGGCGACGGGGCGGATGCGCTCGGGCAGCGTCAGCATCGTGTATGCGCCGCGCGTCGCGTGCTCGTACGAGACGACGTCGGGCGTGGCGCTGCCGAGGACGACCGCCGCATGTTTCAGCCGCGCCAGCTCGATCGCGGCGTCGCGCGCGTGGTAGCGAGGGTGGACGTCGTGCTGCTTGTACGTCCACTCGTGCTCTTCGTCGATGATGATCAGCCCCAGGTCGGGCTGCGGCGCGAAGACGGCCGAGCGCGAGCCGATGACGACGTCGTATCGCCCGGAGGCGATGCCGTGCCACTGGTCGAACATCTCGCCGTCGCTGAGGCCGCTGTGCAGCACGGCGACGCGCTCGAAGCGCTCGCGGAAGCGGCGCACCGTCTGCGGCGTCAGCGCGATCTCCGGCACGAGCACGATCGCGCGGCGCCCGCTCGCGACGCAACGGTCGAGCGCGTGAAGATACACCTCCGTCTTGCCGCTGCCGGTGACGCCGTGCAACAGGAACGTCTCGTGGCGCCGCGCGTCGAGCGCTGAGCAGATCGCGTCTGCCGCCGCCTCCTGCGCCGGCAGCAGCTCCGCCGCCGGGCGCGGCACGACGGCGAAGTGCGCGAGCGGGTCGCGCTCGACCGGCTGCTCGCGCACGGAGACGGCGCCGATGTCGCGCAGCCAGTGCACGGTCGACGTGTCGATGCGCAGCGCCTGGCGCAGGTCTGCGAGCGTCTCTTCGTCCTCCGCGGCCAGGCGGCGCGCGATGGCGATCGCCTGCGCCGCGCGCTTGGTCTGCGTCAGCGCGCGCGATTCGTCGGCGGCCTCCGCCGTCGAGATCGCGAGCT
>JBBTPG010000219.1:2867-4941 GCA_038066315.1 Chloroflexota bacterium
GTTCGTAGTTCGTAGTCTGTAGTTGGTGGTTTGTAGTTTAGAGGTTGGGAGCTGGTGATTGGTGGTTGGTGGTGGCGGGCACGTTACCTGGAGCGGGGCGGACACGCGGGGCCGCGCCTGCCGGTGAGGGCTGGCCAGCACGCGGGCAGGGCCAGGCGCGCACCTCACCCCCGGCCCCTCTCCACGGCGTGGAGAGGGGAGAGAATCGGAAAGGGGAAGGCCTTTGTGCCTTCCCCTTTGACGGTGACGTTGTGGCGGCGGTTAGCCCCGCGCCTTCTCCTTGATGCGAGCGGCTTTGCCCGTGAGGCCGCGCAGGTAGTACAGGCGCGAGCTGCGTACCTTGCCCTGCCGCACCACCTGCACCTTCTCGAGGCGCGGCGAAGAGAGGTTGAACGTGCGCTCGACGCCGACGCCGCTGGCGATGCGGCGGACGGTGAAGTTCGCGCCCGCGCCGCCGTTGTTGCGGCGGATGACGACGCCCTCGAACACCTGGGTGCGCTCGCGCTCGCCTTCGACGACCTTGGCGCTCACCTTGACGGTGTCGCCGGGGCCGAACTGCTCGACGGCTGGATTGACGGGAAGTTCTACGAGGTGGCTTGCGTCCATAACGGACGAAGGATAACGGCTGAGGCCCCCGCTCGCAACCGCTATTCGCCTTCCGGGAGGCCCTGAAAGGGTGCAATCAGCTTCGAAGCATCGAGGTCGAAGCACGCCCAGCCGGGCATCGGGATCGAGCGCCAGAGGTCGAACGGTTCGTCGAGTTCCAGGATCTGCGAGAGATATGCGGTGATCACGCGGCCGTGTGAGACGATGGCCGCGGGGAACGGGCCTTCCTCGACGATACGGACGGCTGCGTCGAAGCGAGCCGCCGCCGCGTCGGCGCGCTCGGCACCGTGCACGCTCGCGCTCGGCTGACGGAAGATGCCGCGGATCATCGCCGCAAATTCGTCGGCGTTCGGGATCCAGCGGTCGAAGCGAAGCTCCTGGAACCCCTCCACCACGCGCACCGGCTGCCCGATCGCGTCGGCGATGATGAGAGCGGTGCTTTGCGCCTTCGGCTCAACGCTGCTGTACACAGCCGCGAGTCCCCATGCCAGAGCGATGCGGGTCAGCGCGCGAGCTTCCTCGATACCGCGCTCGGAGAGCGTCCACTGCTCGGCCGGGACGTTCGGCTGGATCGCGGGCGAAGCGTGGCGGACGAGATACAAGTGGCGCATCAGACCGGCACGCCCGTGAGGAACATGAGGCCTCGCGCCAGCACCTCGCCGACGAGGACGGCGCCGACAGCGATGTACAGCAGGCCGGTCGCCGACATCATCGCGTTCTCGTTCGCGGGGTAGCCGCGGCTGGAGATGAACGACATGGAGCCGAGCGCGGCGGGGAAGAGCAGGCCGATGGCGATGCGCAACCAGAACGCCGGGTTGGCGCCGAGCGTGGTCGATCCGAGGAACGCCGTCGCGTCGGGCACGTCGCGCGCGGGAATGATGACGTTGACGACGAGCAGCACGCTTTGGAGCGCGACCGCCGCGACCAGGAGCAGGGTCAGCTCCTCGAGCGGCTCGCGCGGAAGGCGCGGCGTCACCAGGTACCAGTGGCCCAGCGTCATCGCCAGCACGACGAGCCCTACCGAAAGCGTGCCCGCCGCGATGCTGAGCAACGACCCGGCGTACCCCCACGTCGGGAGGCTCACGTAGTACGCGACGACCGCGACGAGCGCGAGGCCGATGGCCGCGGACGCGACGCCGGTGATCATCGCCATCTTGCGGTTCTCGTTGAGCAGGTACCAGTTGTAGGGAAGCGTCGTGAGCAGGAAGACGGCCGCCGTGACCTTCACGGGCGTCAGCATGCCGTCGTCGAGCCGGTAGCCGCCGATCGCCGACTTGGGGTCGAGTGCGAGCGAGTTCAGCAGCATCACGACCGCCGCGACGGTCACCATCGCCGCGCTGAACTTGACGAAGCTCGCGGCGACGCGACCCCGCCAGTCGGCGAAGAGACAGACGGCCATCGTGCCCACGGCGAACTCGAGGAGCACGATAAACGATGCGTACGGAAGCGCGTCGAGGTTCATGTGGTG
>JBBTPG010000219.1:5041-11085 GCA_038066315.1 Chloroflexota bacterium
CTTGTAACTCCGCGGCGATCGGCGTAGGATCGCGATCAATCGATCATCGCCGATGATCAGGAGGCGCGACCATGCGACCCGTACCCGAGTACGACGCGAAGGCATGGCTTCTGAAGGCGCTGCGTGAGACAGCGCATGCCATGGAGTCGCTGATCTGGAACGTCGATGAAGGCGCGCTCGACCGGCGGCCGGAGCCGGACGAGTGGTCGTGCCGCGAGCTCGTCGCGCACATGTCGCACATGGAGCGCCGCTACATCGATTGGCTGGAGCGGATGGTGCGCGTCGACGAGCCGCAGATCGAAGCGTTCGACGGCGATTCGCCTGACGCCGCCGCGAATGCCGGCGACGACACATTCGACCTGATGGACGAATTCTCGGTGCAGCGGCAGCAGACGGTGTACCTGCTGTGGTCGCTGGACGCGGAGGACTGGGATCGCCGCGGCATCCACCCGTACCTCGGTCCGTTGACGATCACGCGGGTTGCGCGCGAGATGAACGAGCACGACCTCGCCCATCTGTGGCAGTTGCGCCGCCTCTGCGACCAGTTCGAGGCGGCTTCGGTGTAGGCATCGATCCACGAAGCCTGCGGCCCGTAGGGAGCGCGAAGGCGTGAGGTTGTAGGGGCGGGGCTCGCCTCGCCCGCGTCCTTCGTACCGGCGTTGTTCGCCGACGCCGGGCAGTGCAAGCCCCTGCGCCTGCGCCCGGCATATCGCAGCTCCGGCCGGCCGTCCGCCCTACGGGCCGTCGGCTACCGGTGTCAGGCCGCGAACGGGTACCCTGCCCGCAACACGCTGAGAGGTGAAACCGACCATGGGCATCCTGCCGATCCGCATTGCCGGCGACCCGGTGCTTCGCGAGAAGGCGAAGAAGGTGCGCAAGATCGATGCGTCGCTGCAGAAGCTGATCGACGATATGATCGACACGATGCACGCGGCGCCGGGCGTGGGCCTGGCCGCGCCGCAGGTAGGCGTATCGCTCCGCGTCGTGGTGATCGAGACGCCGGATGACGGGCTGATGGCGCTGATCAACCCGCAGGTCGTGAAGTCGTCGGGCGAGCGGCGGCTGATGGAGGGGTGCCTTTCGGTGCCCGGGTACCAGGCGGAGATCACCCGCTCGAAGTCGGTGACGGTGAAGGCGCTGGACCGCGAAGGTAAAGAAGTCCGCATCAAGGCGACGGAGACGTTGCTGGCGCAGGCGCTGGAGCACGAGATCGACCACATCAACGGCATCCTCTACATCGACCACCTGTCGAGTGCGGACCAGTTGATCCCGGTGCGGCCATCGATCGACGATGGCGAGCCGCAGGAGGCTGAAGTCAGCCTGGTCTAGGTGCGGCTGCGGCGCGGCGGTGCGCCCGCCTGCGGCGGACGCCACGGGCGATCCTGGTCTCATGATTCGATTCGAAGCACCAGCATCACTGCAACCGCTGCTCCATCAGTGCGGCGAGATCGCGCGCGTCTCAGGCGTGGCGGGGTATGTCGTCGGCGGCACGGTGCGCGATGTGCTGCTCGGGCGGGCCACGCGCGATCTGGATCTCGCCGTCGATGGCGACGCGATGGGCGTCGCGCAACGGATCGCGCGCGCGCTGTCCGGGCACTTCGTCGAACTCGATGACGTGAACGCGGTGGCGCGCGTCGTGCTGGACGAGGGGCCGGTGCGATACATCGATGTCGCGCAGTTGCAGGGGACACTCGACCAGGATATGCGGCGGCGCGACTTCACCATCGACGCCCTGGCGGTGCCGCTCGATGGCGGCGCCGTGATCGACGTGGGCGGCGGACTCGACGACCTTGCGGCGTGCCTCGTGCGGATGAACGGCGCGGACGTGTTTGACGCCGATTCGCTACGGCTGCTGCGGGGCGTGCGCATCGCGGCGGAGCTGGGGTTCGAGCTGGAGCCCGCGACGGAGGAAGCGATCCGCGAGCGCGCATCGCGAGTCACCGAGGCCGCGGCGGAACGGCGGCGCGACGAGCTGGCGCGGATCTTCTCGCTGGACGGGGTGTACGCGGGTCTGCGACTGCTCGACCGCGTCGGGCTGCTGGACGTATTGCTGCCAGAGCTGGCCGTGGGCAAGGGCGTGATGCAGCCCGGCGAGTTCCACGCGTACGACGTCTTCGAGCACGCGCTGCGCGCCGTTGAGGCCATGGACGTGATGCTGGCGCCGGTGCGCCCGGGCGATGAGCACGCGTGGATGTGGGACGAGTTGTGGCGGGCGTTCGGCTGGGACGAAGCGGAGCTTCGCGCGTATCTGGCGGAGGAGATGTCGGAGGGGCGCAGCCGCGCTTCGCTGCTGAAGCTCGCGACGCTGCTGCACGACGTCGCGAAGCCGCAGACGCGGGAGGTGCGGCCCGGCGGCCGCGTGCGCTTCTTCGGGCACGCGGATCTGGGCGCGCAGGCCGCGGCGCGCCTGCTGCGGCGGTATCGGTTCTCCGCGAAGGAAGTGCGGTTCGTGTCGGTGCTGGTCGTCGAGCATCTGCGGCCGGTACAGCTCGCGCAACCCGGCGAGGCGCCGACGCGCCGGGCGCTGTATCGATTTCACCGCGACCTTGGCGATGCGGCGCGGGCGGTGTTGTTGCTCGCGCTGGCGGACGCGGCCGGGGCGCGCGGTCCGCAGATGACGTCCGAAGGCTGGTCAAGGCACGTAAGGTATATGAACAGCCTGCTCGTGCGTTCCATGAAGGAGGAGGGTATAGTAGACCCGCCTCGCCTCTTGACGGGAGATGACATAATCTCGAAGCTGGGCGTGCCGGAGGGGCCTGCTATCGGCAGGCTGCTCGAAGCGCTGCGAGAGGCGCAGGCCGCAGGTGAAGTGACGGACCTTGACGGAGCGCTCGAATTCGTCGAGCGTCTGGTGCGGGAGCCCGAGAGGGCTCAGGACTGAGGATGAACGCAGCGGAGATCGGATTCATCGCGATCCTGGCGATCGTGGTCGCGTTTTACCTCATTGTGCTGAGGCCGCAGCAGCAGGAGCAAAGCCGGCAGCAGAAGGACATCAAGGATCTGCAGGTCGGCGACGAGGTGCTGACGACCTCCGGGTTCCTCGGCATGGTCAAGGACGTTGTGATCCCGGAATCGGGGCCCGTGCAGATTGTGATCGATTTTGGCAATGGCGTCGTGATCAGCGCGCTCTCGACGGCGATCGCGCAGCGGGTCGCGTCGGGGCAGACGATGTTTTCGCGGATGCCGCGGAACTCTGAAGAAAAGGGAAGCTGATGCGCAGGTGGTGGAATCGCTTATCGGTCCTGGTGATCCTGGCCATAGCCGCGGGATCTATCTACGCCGTCTGGCCGGACGAGCCGGACCGCTATCTTCCGGACTGGGTCTCCTTGCCGAGCGGCCGCGGCCTGCCGAGCAAGATCCTGGGCATTGAGTTGCCGTGCCGCTCGTCCGACAGCTCCGCGAAGAATCCGGCGGCCAACTGCCGCGGCATGACGCTGGGGCTGGACCTCCAGGGCGGTTCGCGCATCACCCTCCAGGCGGATGTCTCCGGGCTGAAAGTCGACGACACGCAGATCGACGAGGGGTTGAACGCGGCGAAGAGCATCGTCGAGAACCGCATCAACCCGTTCGGCGTGTCTGAGTCGACGATTGTCCGGTCTGGGAAGGACCGCCTCGTTGTCGAGCTGCCCGGCGTCAGCGCCCAGACCGCGCGCGACATCACGCGGCCGGCCGTGCTGATGTTCTGCGAGGGCTTGCAGCCCGGCGGGCAGGGCGGCGGCGCGGGCACGCCGCTGGGCACCGTGCCGGACGGCCGCGCGATCCTGTACAAGCCGGGGACCTGCCAGCCGGACATCGACGCGAGCGGCCAGGTGGCGACGCTCGCCGCCGACGGCACGATCACGCGCGTTACGCCCCAGTTCACGACGACGCCGCAGCGCGACAATGTCGTCTGGATCCCGGCGAAGGGCGACCTGAATGGTTCGCCGACCATCATGACCGGTTCGTTCCTGAAATCGAACACGAGTGTGCAGTTTGGCCAGCTTGGCGAACCGCTGCTCGTCTTTAACATGAACAAGGACGGCGAGAAGGTCTTCGGGTCGCTGTCGCAGCGGCTCGTCGGACTGCCGCTGGCGACGTTCCTGGACGGCGAGCCGGTCCGCGGCAAAGACGGCCAGATCATCGCGCCGACGATCAATTCACAGATCACGGACACGGGCCAGACGACAGGGCTGAGCCTGAACGACGCGAAGAAGCTGAAGACGTTCCTGAACAACGGCGCGTTCCCGATCCCGCTGAAGGTCGTGCAGCAGCAGGATGTCGACGCGACGCTGGGCGACAAGGCGGTGCTGCACTCGGTGCAGGCGGGCCTCGTCGCGCTGCTGCTGATCATGGCGTTCATGACGCTCTACTACCGGCTGCCGGGCGCCATCGCGAGCCTGGCGTTGGGGGTGTACACGGCGGCGGTGCTGGCGATCTTCAAGATCGGCATCCCGGGCTCAGGCCCGGTGACGCTGACGCTCGCGGGCATCGCGGCGTTCGTGCTGTCCGTCGGCATCGCCGTGGACGCGAACATCCTGATCTTCGAGCGTACGAAGGAGGAGCTGCGGAACGGCCGGAGCCTGATTCCGGCGGTCGAGGCGGGCTTCTCGCGCGCGTGGACGTCGATCCGCGACAGCAACATCTCAACGCTGATCACGTGCGGCATCCTGTACTGGATGGGCAACGCGTTCGCGTCGAGCCTGATCAAAGGCTTCGCGCTGACGCTGGCCATCGGCGTCGTCGTGAGCCTGTTTTCGGCGATCACCGTGACGCGGTCGTTCTTGCGGCTGGCGATTGCGACGCCGCTGGCGCGGCCGCTGTGGTTGTGGACGGACGACAGGCCGGACGCGGACATGCCGATGTCGACGCGGCCGGTAGCGGGGATGGAGGGCGCCGAGAATGCTTAATCTGGTCGCGAGGCGCAACTGGTTCTACCTGTTCTCGTTCCTGCTGGTCATCCCGGGCGCGATCTCGCTGCTGATCCCGCCGCGCCTCCAGCCGGGCATCGAATTCACATCCGGCACGACGTTTGCATTCCGGTACGCCCAACCGGCGACGTCGGAGCAGGTGAAGTCGCAGATCTCAAAGCTCGGTCACTCAGAGGCGCGCGTGCAGCGCACCGGTGAGAACCAGTTCCTGGTGCAGACCGGTGAGATCGAAGGCTCCGCCACGACTCCGCCCGTCGGCCCGGCCCTCCCGTCGGAGCGCGAGGCCATCGAGTTGGCGCTGAGCAAGGAGAACGGCGGTTTCCTGGACACCCAGGGCAACCCGACGACGCAGTTCACGGAATTCTCGTCGGTCTCGGCGGCGGTATCGAAACAGATCGGCCGCAATGCGGCATACGCGGTCCTGCTCGCGTCGCTCTTCATCACCGGCTACATCACCTACGCGTTCCGCAACGTGCCGAACTCGCTTCGCTACGGCGTATCGGCGATCGTCGCGCTGCTGCACGACGTGCTGCTGGTCGTGGGCGCGTTCTCGATCCTCGGCAAGATCTTCGACGTCGAGGTGAACACGTTCTTCATCACGGGGTTGCTGACGGTGGTCGGCTTCTCGGTACATGACTCGATCGTGGTGTTCGACCGGATCCGCGAGAACGTTGCGCGCGGCCAGATCCGCAGCTTCCCTGACGCCGTGAACCACAGCCTGCTGCAGACGATGGGCCGATCGTTCATGACGTCGCTGACCGTGATCTTCGCGATCCTCTCGCTGCTGCTGCTCGGTGGCGGCAGCATCCGCGACTTCCTGCTCGTGCTGCTGATCGGTATATCGACAGGAACGTACAGCTCGGTGTTCGTCGCCAGCATGTTCCTGGTGACATGGCAGCAAGGCGACATCCCGCGGTTGTGGCGGCGGATGTCGGGCCGGCGGCCGGCCGCGCGCCCGACTGAGGCGACGACCGAGTAGGTTGTAGGTGATAGGTCGTAGGTCGTAGGTTGTAGGTTGTAGGTTGTAGAAACGAGGGGCCGCGCGCGGCCCCTTTTCGTTGTTCCCGGAGCATAAGGTCGCCGTTCCCGTGGCGCGGGCTGTTCAGTCCGCGTGGGTTGCATCAACAAGCGGCGTGG
>JBBTPG010000220.1:0-1662 GCA_038066315.1 Chloroflexota bacterium
CGGTACTCGTCGGGCTTGATCTCGCGGACGGTGCCTATGATCATCGCACTCACAGTATCGGCCATGGAGGAACGGGAGCGCACGCACAGAAGCATGGGCGAGGCGCCGATTGCACCATCAGTACCAGGAGGATTCGATGATCAGCCCGGCGTGATGGGCGAGCACCTTCAGCACATGCTCGTCGTCCGCGCCGAACCCACGCCCGCCCTTGCGGTCCGTGACGTACAGCGCACCGCGCACCTGGCCGCCGTAGAAGATCGGCAGGCCCAGCAGCTCCTTCATCGCCGGGTGCTTCGGCGGGAATCCGAATGCCGTTCCGTGCTGCGAGAGGTCCCGCAGGCGAACGGGAAGGCCATCCTGCCGCATCGTGCCGAGCGGCCCGTGCCCCTGCGGCGGCCCCTTCAGCGCGGCGAGCGCCTGCTCGTCCATCCCGCTCACCACGAAGCCCTCAACGTAGTCTGTCTCGCCGGTCACCGCGAGCGCGCCGAACGTCCCGTCCGTCATCTCGCGGGCGATGTCCACGATGTGCTGCAGCGCATCAAGCGGCGTCTTCGGCGGGTGCTTGCGGTTGCGCTCGGCCAGCTTCCGCAGCGCGCGATATTCAGGATCGCGGTCGAGCAGCCGGCGGCGCGGGCCGATGGCCGCGTCGATGCGTTCCGCAACCCGCTGATGGATGTCTCTGGCCACGAGCACAGCGTAGCGGGAGGCGGCGAATGCCGGAAGCCGGCGCGTCAGCCCGCCACCGCGCCGCGTTCCACATCGATGCCGCCGCTGCCGTCGCGCATCCCGCGTACCACGTCGTCCACGAACTGCGAGATCGCCGGGACGAGCATGTCCGTCGCCAGGTCGGCGTGACCGGTTCCGGGGAACACGACGTACCGCTTCGGCTCCGGCGCCGCCTCGAAGATGCGCTGTCCCATGGCCTCCGGCACCGTGTTGTCCGCGTCGCCGTGCATCACCAGCAGCGGCCGGTCCAGGCGGCGGACCTTCGCGAGGTTGTCGTACCGCGTGATCGGCAGCCATGGCGCCAGCGCCAGCGCGAATCGGAACCGCGCGTCCCAGTCGATGATCATCTCGCGCATCGAAGTGAACGGCGCCCGCAGGATCAACCCCGCGGACGGCTCGCGCATCGCCAGCTCGGTGGCGACGCCGCTGCCGAGCGAAAAGCCATAGAAGAAGATCGTCGCGGGGTCCACATCGGCGTGCAGGTGCAGCCAGCCAAGCGCCGCGGCGGCGTCCGTGTACGTACCGTCCTCGGTTGCCGTCCCATCGTTGCGCCCGTAGCCGCGATAATCGAACACGAAGAAGTTGCAGCCCACGCCGCGGAGGAATGCGCCGAACGCCTCCACACGCTCCTCGGTCAGCCACATGTCGCTGGCGTTGTAGCTGGTGCCGTGGCAGAACAGCAGCGTCGGCGATGGCCGGTTCTGCTTGA
Organism: Chloroflexota bacterium; assembly: GCA_038066315.1. Taxonomy (GTDB): domain Bacteria; phylum Chloroflexota; class Dehalococcoidia; order DSTF01; family JACRBR01; genus JANXYW01. The sequence continues at coordinate 1,436 of JBBTPG010000220.1, forward strand.
AGAACCACCCCTGCAGCTCCATGCCATCGGCCGTGTAGATCGCTGCTTCTTCGTACGGCACGCCGATGGCATCCGGCGGCTCCGCGTGCCAATCGCCCCGATAGAACAGGCGCGGCCGCACCAGCCGCTCCGACGCGACCGTCAGCGCTATCCCCGGCGCGGAGAGCGCCGCCGCCGTGTACATCAGTCGCTTCAACATGATGACGATTGTAGCGAAGCAGCCGCTC
>JBBTPG010000220.1:1762-3969 GCA_038066315.1 Chloroflexota bacterium
TGAAGCAGGCGGCGAACGCGAATCTGTGCGAATACGCCGCGAATCTCACATTCAAGCCCATTTCTGGCTGCGGGCGACGGACACAACAGGAGCGCCCCGGCGTTGTTACGTAGAGAAGTGGCGGAGTGGTTCCGGGCCGCCGCGCCGATCCCTGACGGCCGCGTCCTTAGGGGATCGCCGGTCCGGCGCGGTCTGTGGCCACGACGCCGCGCAACCGATCATTCTGTAGCTGTCCGGCGCCGCGCGGGCGTTCGGCGGCAAAAAGGGAGCACCCCATGGACAGTGCGTCCAACTGGGAATTCGCGGCCTCGATAGCCGCCGTCTCGATCGGGCTCAGCGGCCTGCTGCTGTTCACGATGCTCAGCGTCATCGGCTCCTGGCGTGTGCTGGAACGTGGGACAAGCGCGTCCACCGAAGCGGCGAAGACGATGATCGTCATCCAGGACCTCGCGCGCCAGCTCGCCGTGCGCGAAATCTCCCGCTCGCCGGCCGCCGACGTCTCCCAGGCCGCCACCCAGCTATCGGGACTGCGCGTTCAGGCCGATGCTCTCTTGCAACAGCAGACGCGCTTGCAGGACGCCGTCCGCAACCTCGTCGAGGCCGGCGTGCTGCGAAGCGAAGGCTCGAGTGCGGAACTGAAGGATCTCGAGGGCGCCGTCAAGCGCCTCGAAGAGAACCTGGCGCGAATCGCGGCGGCCGTGGCCAACCTGGGCCCGCGGCAACCCTGAGCAAGGACGAACCCATGACACCCCGCACCAACAAGAACCCTGACCGCCCCGTGTACGAGGACCCCGTATCGATGATGATGGCCATGCTCCTCCCGATCCACGCGGCGGCAACGCTCGACTGGCTCGTCGATGCGACGGCGACCGCGGCCGAGCGCACGCTCAGTGCCCCGTATGCCTTCGTCTACCTGGAGGAGCAGGACGGCCGCCTGGAGCGACGCCAGGCCGCGTCCGACCTCCGCCGGCGCTCGCAGCAGCGCGCTATCGACGCCTTCGGCCGTGCAGCGCTTGGCGTGAAGCTCGACCCGCGCGACGCTCCGGCGATCGCGGAGGCGCTAGACGCCGGCACGCCCACAACCGCATCGGCCGCCGAAGTCTTTCGCGGCCTCGTCGGCGAATCCGCGGCGCAATCGGCGCAGAGTTCGCTCGGCGTCGATGCCGTCTCGTTCGTCCCGCTGGAGTCGGCCGGCGAGCGCGTCGGCGCGCTGCTCGTCATGCACGTGGGTCAGCCCGACGTTGAGCACGTGCGGCTGCTCGCGGATCACGTCTCCTGCGCGGCGGTGAACCTGCGCCAGACGCAGGCGGCCCGTGAATTCGGCGTCATCGACGTCGCCCGCTCCGTCTTCGACGCGCGCAAGATCGAGGCGGACCTCCAGCGCGAGCTCGCCCGCGCCGAGCGCTACAAGCGCGATATCTCCATCGCCGTGATCGAGGCGACGAACCTGCGGCTCCTGCGCGAGCGCTTCGGCGCGTTCCTCGCCGAGCGCCTTCTCCAGCGCCTCGGCGAAGCCCTCGCGCAGAACGCGCGCGACATCGACGTCATCGGCGCGTTCAAGGAGAGCGGCTACACGATGATCCTGACCGAAGCCTCGTCCGAAGGCGCCGAGAGCGCCGCCCGCCGCCTGCTCGCCATCGCGAAGGAAGCGGCGGCCGGGGATGGCAGCGTCCCGGGCCTGGAGTTGCACCTCGCCGCCGGCTGGGCCACCGCGCCTGTCGACGGCGTCACGACCGACGCCGTGTTCGCCGCCGCCGAGCAGCGCATGTACGGCCCGGAGTCGCAGGTGGCGTAGCGCCGGACCGAACATAGCGTGACGTGAAATGAAGAAGGCCCGCTCTGAGGAGCGGGCCTTCTCTTCCCTCAGCCTATGGTTGGCAGCGCTTACGCGGCGTCCTCCAGCGCGACGATCGTCACGTCGTTGCCGGCTCCGAAGAGCTGCGCAGAACGCTCGACCAACGTGCTCTGCACGTCGCTGGAGCTGGCGCTGCCATCAATCCAGACCTTCAGCGTCGCCTTGCGCCCGTCGTAGTCCAGCAGCGCCACGTCGCGCACCGCCGGGTGCTCGCTCACGGCGTCATCCACCGTCCGCAGGTCCAGCGGCCCGGGGCGGCTCTCGAACTCCAGCCGGAAGCATGTGAGCCCCAGCGCCTCCGCGCGCCGCGTGGACTCCGGCGTCTCGGGCTCGATGATGGCGGTTGCCGCGG
>JBBTPG010000220.1:4069-9177 GCA_038066315.1 Chloroflexota bacterium
CGCCGCGCTCGGCGCCACGAGCGTCGGGCGCGTGTACGCCGCCGGCTGGGCGCCCGTGACAGGGCCGATCTGCTGGCGCCCGCTGCGGATCACCGCGTCCAGTTCGTCGAACAGGGAGCCGATCGCGCCGACCTTCGGCAGCAGCGCTTTGATCGACGCCGTGGCGTCGGCGGCCCGCTGAAGCGCCGTGTGCAGGTCTTCCACCGCCTTGCTGAGTTCGCTCTCAAGTCCGATCCGGATGTCGTCGCTCGCCATGGCGTCTCCTTATGCGTGTGCTGCCCGACTTCACGTGGTCACCGTTGTTATCGACACCTCACATGGTGCATCCACCGCTGACGCCTGAGAATCAGGGTTTCTACCCAAGGCCAGTACCGACGCCACTGCCATTCCGCCCCCTACACTCTCGCCGCACCCCGGTGTACGATGGCCGCACAGCACTGGAGGCACAGCATGACGACGACCAGCACCCGCATCGATGCCGCGAAGGACCGCGCCCGCGACGCGGTCGACCACATTGCCGCCGAGCTCGTCCGCATCTCGCGTGAGATCCATGCGCATCCCGAACTCGCGTTCAAGGAGCACCACGCCGTCAGCCAGCTCGTGCCGTTCGTCAAGACGCAAGGGTTCGATGTCCAGACCGGCGTCTACGGCATGGAGACGGCGTTCCGCGGCGAGTGGGGGCACGGCCCCGTCACCATCGCCGTCTGCGCCGAGTACGACGCGCTCCCGGAGATCGGCCACGCCTGCGGGCACAACCTGATCGCGACGGCAGGCGTCGGGGCGGCCGTCGCGCTCATCAAGTCGATCGACCCGGCCGACGCGCGCGTCGTCATCCTCGGCACGCCGGCCGAGGAGATGGACGGCGGCAAGGTGATCATGGTGAACAAGGGCGCGTTCGCTGACATCGATGTCGCGATGATGGCGCACCCCATGGCCGTGAACTTCGTCGATCCGCCGATGCTCGGCGTCGCGCACGTCGACATCGAGTACCACGGCAGGGCCGTGCACGCTTCCGTCGGCCCCGAACAGGGCATCAACGCGCTCGACGCCATGGTCACCGCGTACCAGGCCGTCGCGCAGCTCCGGCAGCACATCCGCCGCGACGCTCGGCTGCACGGCATCATCACCTACGGCGGGGCGGCCGCCAACATCGTGCCCGATCGCACCGCCGGCACATTCTACGTACGGGCCGCGGAGCCGAACTACCTGCGGGAGCTCAAGGCGCGCGTGAAGGCGTGCTTCGAGGCCGGCGCGCTCGCGACCGGATGCACGCTGACGATGGACTGGCACGCTGACCTGGAGTACGCGCCGCTGCGCAACAACCGCCCCATGGTCGAGGCGTACCGCTGCAACGGCGAGGCGCTGGGCACGCAGTTCGTCGACCTCAAGAACGCGTCGACGGGCAGCACCGACATGGGCAACGTCAGCCAGGTCGTGCCATCGATCCACCCGACGTTCAGCGTCGGCCAGATGATCTTCAACCATACGCCGGAGTTCACCGGCGCCGCGATCACCGACGCGGCCCACGACTCGATGCTCAAGACGGCGCAGGCGCTGGCGATGACCGGCGTCGACCTGGCGCTCGACCACGACCTCGTGAAGCGCGCGAAGGCTGACTTCGCCGGCTGAGCCGCCCCTGCCGCATCACAAGTGTTGCGTAACCCTGCGCGCCTCCCGGCTACGAGACGCGCCTTCCAACACTGCTATAATCGAGGAACCTTCCCACGCCCGCGCACGTATACATCGGAGACACATTCGCTTCTTCGCTTCGCACGGAGGACGCATGGAAGATCCCAGAATCATCGCCGAGCGCATCATCGGCAACGTCGAGAAGGTGATCATCGGCAAAGAGCGCGAGGTGCGCCTCGCGCTCGTAGCGCTGCTCTGCCAGGGTCACGTGCTCATCGAAGACGTGCCCGGCGTCGGCAAGACCATCCTCGCCCGCAGCCTCGCCGTTTCCGCCGGCTGCAACTTTCGACGCATCCAGTTCACCCCCGACCTGCTGCCGAGCGACGTCACCGGCGTCTCGATCTACAACCAGAAGACCGGCGACTTCGAATTCCGCCCCGGCCCCATCGTCGCCCAGGTCGTCCTGGCCGACGAGATCAACCGCGCCACGCCCAAGACGCAGTCCTCGCTGCTGGAAGCGATGGAGGAGCGCCAGGTCACGGTCGATGGCGTCACACACAAGATGCCCGCGCCGTTCATCGTCCTCGCGACACAGAACCCCATCGAGTACGAAGGCACGTTCCCGCTCCCCGAGGCGCAACTCGACCGCTTCCTGCTGCGCATCCACCTGGGCTACCCGTCGATGACCGACGAGGTGCTGATCATGGAGGGACAGCAGCGCCAGCATCCCATCGACACGCTCGAAGCGGTCACGGGGCCCGGCGAGATCCTCAGCATGCAGCGCGCCGTCAAGGACATCTACGTCGACCCGCTGATCAAGCAATACATCGTCAGCATCGTCGACGCGACCCGAAAGCATGGGGCGGTGTACCTCGGCGCCTCTCCGCGCGGCTCGCTCGCGCTCTACCGCACCTGCCAGGCGCGCGCGCTGCTCGACGGCCGCGACTTCGTGCTGCCGGACGACGTGAAGGAGCTCGCGTATGCGACGCTGGGACACCGCATCATCATCGCTCCGGCCGCGCGCGTGAAGAACGCGACGCCGAAGGAGGTCGTCGAGCAGAGCATCGAACGCATCCCCGTGCCCGGCGCGCGCGCACGTCAGGGCGCACCGGCCGGCGACGCCGGCCGCCCGGCCAGCCGGTAGGCCGCCGCCATGCGCGGGCTGCGAAGCCTCGTCCGCTTCCTCTTCGTCACGCACCGCCCGCTGACGTCCGTAGCGATCCTCTGGGCCGCAAGCGTCGTCGTCGCCATCTCCACCGGCTTCTGGCTGACCTGGCGGCTGACGTACGTCGTGATGTTCGGCGTCCCGCTGGCGTACGCGTGGTCCCGGCTGAACCTTGGCGGCCTCGAGATCGCCGCCGACCGCAGCGCCGACCGCCTGCAAGAAGGCGCACAATACGAAGAGCGCATCACCGTCCGCAACCGCGGCTGGCTCAGTAAGATCTGGCTCGAGATCAACGACCCCAGCGACATGCCCGGCCACAGCGCCCGGCGCGTCGTCACCGTCGGCGCGAAGAGCACGGCGACGTTCCACGTACGCTCGACGATCAGCCGCCGCGGCCTCTATGCCGTCGGCCCCGTGGAAGTGACGACGGGCGACCCGTTCGGGCTCTTCCGCCACACGCGCGCGTTCGGACCTGCGCAGAACGTCCTGGTGTACCCGCGCGCTGTCGAGCTGCCGAACTTCTTCGTCCCGCCCGCGAATCTCCCGGGCGAGGGCCGCTTCCGCCGCCGCACGCACTACGTGACGCCCAACGCGTCAGGCGTGCGTCCGTACGAATTCGGCGACAGCTTCAACCGCATCCACTGGTCCAGCACCGCGCGCACCGGCGAGTTGATGGTGAAGATCTTCGAGCTCGATCCGGCGAGCGATATCTGGGTGATCCTCGATCTCCAGCGCGGCGTCCACGCCGGTGAGGGCGACGACGCGACCGAAGAGTACGCCGTGAGCATCGCCGCGTCGGTGTCGCGCTTCTTCCTGACGGCGAACCGCAGCGTTGGGTTCATGTCGTTCGGCCGCGGCTTCGACGTCATCGACCCCGAGCGCGGCGTGCAGCAGTACACCCGCATCCTGGAATCGCTGGCGATGGCGCGCACCTGGGGCGACGTGCCGCTCGATGGCCTGCTCTCGAACGAAGCACGCCGCTTCGGCCGCCACACTACCGTGGTCGTCATCACGCCTTCCACCGATGAGGCATGGGTCGCGGCGCTCGGCATGCTGCACGGGCGCGGCGTCAAGGTCGCGGCGATCGTCCTGGAACCGAGCACCTTCGGCGGCGCCGAAAGCTCGCTCGGCGTCTTCGCGTCGCTCGCGGCGAGCGACGTGTTCTCGTACATGGTGAAGCACGCCGACGATCTGCAGAGCGCGCTCGGCGCCGAGATTCCTTCGGACGCGCCCGCGAAGCCGGGCGGGTAGGCGCTATGCGTGAAGCCAACTGGGACGAGATCTTCCAGCGCCGCACCTACGACGATGCGCCGGTCAACACCGATCGCCTGAACGCCATCGTGCCGTGGGAAGACTGGTTGACGTTCCTCCTCACGGCCCTCGCGTTTATGAGCGTCGTGGCGTCGATCGACGGTGCGCACTGGGTCAGCGGCATGCCGTCGTTGTACCCGATCGGCTTTGCGGCGCTCATCGCCGGTTATCTGCTGTCGCGCGTGCGCTGGCACGAGCTGCTGCTCCACGCCATCGCGCTCTTCGCCGGCGCGACGCTCGTCTTCTTCCAGATCATGGCGATCATCTCCGGCCGTTCGCTGTACGTCCGCACGGACCACCTGCTGGACCGCATGCACGCCTGGTGGTCCGCCGTCACGCAGGACGGCATCAGCAGCGACCCGCTGCCGTTCATCGTCCTGCTGCTCGTGCTCACGTGGCTGGGGACGTACATCTCGGCGTGGGCGATCTTCCGCTGGCGCAATCCGGCCCTCGGCCTTGTCCCCGGCGGGACGGCGCTGATGTGGAACATCGCCTTCATGCCGGGCCAGTTCAGCTCGTCGTTCGTCGTGTTTCTCTTCGCCTCGGCGCTGCTGCTGATGCGCATGCACATCGCCCGGCGCGAGGCGCAGTGGGACCGCGACGGCATCGCCTATCCGGAGTTCATCAGCCTCTCCGCACTCAACGCTACCTTCTGGGCGACGTGCGGCCTGCTCATCTTCGTATGGCTGATCCCGCTCGCTGACCGGTCGGATACGGCGAATGAGCGCTGGCGCGACTTCACATCGCCGCTCACGCGGCACCTGACGCCGCTCTCGCGCGTGTTCGTCTCCGTGAACGCGAAGCAGCCGATCAACGTGCACAACCTGAAGGATGCGCTGCCGTTCCAGGGGAAGATCGCCTTCAGCGGCAAGGACGCCGTGCAGATCGACGTCAAGATCACGCCCGAGATGGCGGCGTTCCTGCGTGAGCAGTCGTTCGACGAGTACACGCGCGATGGCTGGAAGGTGAACGTCACGAGCGACGTGCCGCTGGCGCCGGGCGA
>JBBTPG010000220.1:9277-10428 GCA_038066315.1 Chloroflexota bacterium
CGGCAGGAAGTCACGGTCAACGTGAAGGTCGAAGGCGGCAACAACGACCATCTCTTCAGCCTGGGTCAGCCGCTCGCGTCCGATCAGCCGTCAGCGGCGAGCGTCGGCGGCGACCTGCCCGACGTCAGCAGCCTGAAGCCCGCCGACCACCTGAGCAACGGCGACGAGTACGCCGTCACCGGAAGCGTCAGCGTCGCCTCGATCGACCAGCTCCGCGCGGCCGGTACCGAGTACCCGTCGTGGGTGACGCAGCAGTACCTCGAGCTGCCGCGCAGCTTGCCGCGCCGCGTGCGCTTCAAGGCGCAGGAGGTGACGCGCAGCACCCAGAACCCCTACGACGACGCCGCCGCGATCGAAAAGTACCTCCGCACCTTCCCCAACGATTACGACGTGCCCGCCGCGCCCGCCGGCCACGACAGCGTCGACTACTTCCTGTTCGACGCGCAGCGCGGCTACTTCGACTACCACGCTTCGGCGATGGCCGTGATGCTGCGCGCGATCGGCATCCCGGCACGGGTCGCCACCGGCTACACCGTCGACCCGCTGCAGCGGCAGGGCGACGGCGATACGTTCAAGCTCACGCAGCGCAACGCCTTCGCCTGGCCGGAGGTCTACTTCCCCGGCATCGGCTGGGTGGAGTTCAGCCCGACCCCGACCCAGCCGCTGATCAACCGCCCCGGCACCGCCAAGCTTGCTGTCCCCGCCGGTTCCAGCAGGCAGGGCGAGCAGCCGGAGGCGCCGATCGACCTCGGCATCACCACCGGCGGCGCGCCCGCAATGCAGCCTGCCGCAAAGAAGGCCGGCGGCATGAACACGTGGCCGCTGATCGCACTCGCAGTCGTCGCCGGCGTCGCGCTCGCGTTCGCGGCGGCGGGGAAGTTCGCGTGGGAGTTCGGGCTCGGCGGGCTGCCGCGGCCCGCGCAGCTGTGGGAGAAGACCGTCCGCCTCGCGACGCTCGGCAACGCGCGCCCGCAACCGCACGAGACGCCGCGCGAGTTCGCCGCGCGCCTCCGCCGCGACGTGCCCGGCGCCGACGGCGTCGCCTGTATCGCCTCGACGTACGAGCGCACCCGCTTCGGCCACAAGCCGCTATCGGACGACGAAGCCGAACGCCTCGAGGCGGCCTGGTCTTCCGCCCGCACCGGCCTGCT
>JBBTPG010000221.1:0-3661 GCA_038066315.1 Chloroflexota bacterium
GAGCGCGGCCAGCCGTGTAGTAGTACCGGTACGAGAGGCTCGTTGACCGGACGCTGACCCGTGCGCGCCGGTTACGAGCCCCGAACATCGTTCGGGGCGTTTTCGTGTCCCGGCCCAGGCAAGCGATACCACTTCCAGCAGGATGTTCGATATGCGATTGTCCAGCCTCCGGCCTCCAGCCTCCAGCCTCGCGTCGAACGGGGAGATGCCCGCATGACACCCTCCAACGACCAACGACCAACGACCAACGACCAGCCGATGGCCAAGGCCTACGAGCCGCGGACGACCGAGGACCGCGTCTACCGGTTCTGGGAGACGCGCGGCTACTTCAAGGGCCGGATCCCGGAGCCGGGTTCGGCGGTGGCCGCGCGCGATCCGTTCTGCATCATCATGCCGCCGCCGAACGTCACCGGCGAGCTGCACGTCGGCCACGCGCTCACCGACACCGTCGAGGACATCCTCATCCGCTGGCACCGCATGCTCGGTGACCCGACGCTGTGGGTGCCCGGCGTCGACCACGCCGGCATCGCCACGCAGAACGTCGTCGAGAAGCAGCTCGCGAAGGAAGGCATCAGCCGCCACGACCTGGGGCGCGACGAGTTCGAGAAGCGCGTCTGGCAGTGGGTGGGACGCTACCGTCCGATCATCAGCAACCAGCACCGGCGGCTCGGCGCCTCAGCCGACTGGTCGAGCGAAGTCTTCACGCTCGACGACACGCCGCAGCGCGCCGTGCGCACGACGTTCAAGAAGATGTTCGACGACGGCCTGATCTACCGCGGCGAGCGCCTGATCAACTGGTGTCCGCGCTGCCGCACCGCGCTGAGCGACCTCGAGGTCGAGCACGACGAGCAGCAAGGCAACCTCTGGTACATCCGCTACCCCGTCGTCGATGGCGCACACGCCGACGGCTCGCCGCGCCTCACCGGCGAGCACATCACCGTCGCCACGACGCGGCCGGAGACGTACGTCGGCGACGTGGCGGTCGCGGTGAACCCAAGAGATGAGCGCTACACGAGCTGGGTCGGCCGCACGGTGATGCTGCCCGTAATCCAGCGCGAGATCCCTGTGCTGGCCGACGAGGCGATCGAGATGGAGTTCGGCACCGGCGCCGTGAAGGTGACGCCCGGCCACGACCCGACCGACTTCGAGATCGGCCAGCGCCACGGCCTGCGCATCGTCAACGTGATGAACGACGACGCCACGCTGAACGACGAGGCGGGGCCGTACGCCGGCATGGACCGCTACGAGGCGCGCATGACCATGCTGCGCGACCTCGAGGAGCTGCACTACCTCGAGAAGACGGAGCCGCACACGATGCAGATCGGCACCTGCTCGCGCTGCCACACGGTCGTTGAGCCGCTGATGTCGTGGCAATGGTTCGTGAACATGGGCCCGCTCGCGAAACCGGGCATCGCTGTCGTCCGCGAAGGGCGCATCAAGTTCGTGCCGGAGCGCTTCGAGCGCATCTACCTGAACTGGATGGAGAACATCCGCGACTGGTGCGTCAGCCGGCAGCTGTGGTGGGGGCACCGCATCCCCGTCTGGTACAGCACAGACGAAGATGGCGACAAGATCATCGTGACGCTGCCCGCGGAGTGGGCGCCGGACCACGTGGCGCAGGCGCCGGGCAATGTGGCAAAGGCACCGAGCAATATGGCGCAGGCGTCCTCGCCTGCCGAGCGTACGCCGGGGGACTCCCAGCCGGGGACGGCTGTGCCACATGAGGGTTCGCCGGCGGGGACGGCTGTGCCACATGAGCGTTCGCCGGCAGGGAGGACCGTGCCACATTCTGGCGCCGGTCCGCATCCTCCGGCTGTGGCGACGTACAACGAGCTGCGCGCGTCCGGCGTTTCACATGAAACGATCCTGCGCTACGGCACGTGGTCTGGCGTCGGGGCAACGCCGATTGTCTCGATCGAAACGCCGGAGCGCTCGCCTGCGGGCGGCGGTCACCTGCTGCAGGAGACCGACGTGCTCGACACGTGGTTCTCGTCCGGGCTGTGGCCGTTCTCGACACTGGGCTGGCCCGAGCAGACGGCGGAGCTGAAGTACTGGTACCCGACGTCGGTGATGGAGACGGGCTACGACATCATCTTCCTCTGGGTGTCGCGGATGATCATGCTCGGGCTCTACAACCTGGGCGAGATCCCGTACTCGACCGTCTACCTGCATGGCACGGTGCGCAACGAGCACGGACAGCGCATGAGCAAGTCGCTCGGCACCGGCATCGACCCGCTGGAGGTGATCGAGAAGTACGGCGCGGACGCGCTGCGCTACACGCTGATCACGTCGAGCGGCCCCGGCAACGACATGAAGCTCTCCGAGCAGCGCGTCGAGATGGGCCGCAACTTCGCGAACAAGCTGTGGAACGTGACGCGCTTCGTGATCTCGATGATCGGCGACACGAAGGTCGCACCCTTCGATATCGATGCCCTCGTGTCCGCCAACCGCCAACCTCCAACGACCAGCCTCCCGGTCGAAGACCGCTGGATCCTGTCGCGCGTCGAGGGCCTCGCGCGGAGCGTCGATGAGCAGATGCGGAAGTTCGAGTTGGGTGAGGCGGCACGGCAGGTGTACGAGTTCGTGTGGAGCGAGTTCGCCGACTGGTACATCGAGATCGCGAAAGTGCGCGTGCGTGGCGCGACCGCGGAAGGCACGCGCGAAGCGGTCGCCGCGGAAGACTCGCCGCTGCCGGTGCTGGCGTACGTGCTCGAACGGAGTTTGCGCCTGCTGCACCCGTTCATGCCGTTCGTGACGGAAGAGCTGTGGCAGGCGCTGACGTCGAAGCTCGACGGCATCGACCAAGACGCGCTGATCGTGGCGGCGTACCCGCGCGGCGAGAGCGGCTACGCCGACGCGGCGGCGGAGCGCGAGATGGAGCTGTTGATCGACGTCGTGCGGGCGATCCGGAACATCCGCGCTGAGAAGAAGGTCGAGCCTGGGAAGTTCATCGAGGCGTACGTCGCCGCGGACGGTGCGCGTGGCGTGCTGGAGGCGGGCGCGCTGTATATCGAGATGCTGAGCCGCGCGCGGCCGCTGCACATCGTCGGCGACATCAGCCAGGCGCCGAAGGACCAGGTCGCGACGGCGGTGCTCGAAGGCGTGACGGCCGTCGTACCGCTCGCCGGGCTGTTCGATACGGCGGCGGAGCGGGCGCGGCTGGGGAAGCTCATCGCAGACGCGGAGGCGGAGGCGGGGCGCATCGACGCGAAGTTGCGTAACGAACAGTTCCGCGCGAAGGCGCCGGCGAAGGTCGTCGCGGCGGAGGAGGAGCGGCTTGCGGCGGTGCGCGCACGGCTCGACGGGTTGCGGGCGGGTCTCGCGGAGTTGGGATAGTCTCGCCGTGACGGCGGACATCCACCCCGGCGTGCAGGTGTCGTATTCCGCCGCCGGTTTGATTGTCTTGGCTGTTTGATTGTTTTCCAGAAAAAATCGGCGAATAATAACACGTCAAGTGTGTTATGTCTCTTCGGTCTTTGCCGGATGTGCGGGTTGGTGTGAGTACGGCTGTCATGGAGCGAGGGTACACCGTGCCGGGCGGGATCTCCTACGCGCGGGTGTCACCGGGGGCGGAGCGATCCACCCCTCGATGCGGCAGCGGTCGGTCACGCGTGCGTCATCGAGGCGCGCGGGCAGGGCTCGCCCTGCCCCTACACGACGA
>JBBTPG010000222.1:0-7200 GCA_038066315.1 Chloroflexota bacterium
CTGTTGCGTCGGTGAGATTCAAGCGGATAAAATAACGTTCACCGCGAGAGGGATAGCCGGCGACGTGTCCCGGTGGGTGGCCCCGGCGGGCTCCTGCACTGAAGGCCCGCGACACAGGGGAGCGATCTACCAGTGGAACGCTGGCAAACACGCATCGGCGCGAATTCTGAAACCTTCCGAGCAAATCGCGAAGCGATGGGCGTGCTGCTTCAGGAACTGGAGGCGCAGCTTGCGCTGGCGCGCGCCGGAGGAGGCGAGCGCAGCGTCGCCCGTCACCAGAAGCGCGGAAAGCTGCTGGTGCGGGAGCGGATCGAACTGCTGCTCGACCAGGACTCACCCTTCCTTGAACTGAGCCCGCTGGCGGGCTGGGGCACCGACTACGCCGTCGGAAGCGGGCTTGTTACGGGCATCGGCGTCGTTTCCGGCGTAGAGTGCATCATTGCGGGCAACGACCCGACGGTGCTGGGCGGCGCGATCACGCCGATCTCCAACAAGAAGACGGACCGGGCGCTGGAGATCGCCCGCCTCAACCGCCTTCCGTACGTCCAGTTCGTCGAGTCCGCAGGCGCGGATCTGCGGCGCGGAGATGAGTCAGCCGAGGCCGCGATGCGCCGGCAGACGAGTCACTTCGCCGAAAGCGGCCGATTCTTCCACGACATAACGGCGCTCTCGGCTGCAAGGATCCCGACCGTTTCGCTCGTCTTCGGCAGTTCGACAGCCGGCGGCGCTTACCAGCCGGGCATGTCCGATTACAACATCTTCATCCGCGGACGCTCCAAGGTGTTCCTGGGCGGGCCGCCGCTGGTGAAGATGGCGACGGGCGAGGACTCAGACGACGAGGAACTGGGTGGTGCGGAGATGCACGCGACGATGTCTGGCCTGGCCGACTACCTGGCCGAAGATGAACTCGATGCTCTTCGCATCACGCGCGGCGTCATGGCGCACCTCAACTGGCGGAAGTTGGGCCCGGGACCGACCATGCCCGCGGACGAACCGCTGTTCGACCCCGATGAACTCCTCGGCCTGCTGTCTGTCGATCTGCGCACACCGATGGACATCCGCGAGGTCATCGCTCGTATCGTGGACGGCTCCCGCTTTGAAGAGTTCAAACCGCTCTACGGCCGCACGCTCGTAACCGGCTGGGCTTCTATCCACGGGTTTCCGGTGGGCATCCTGGGCAACAACGGTGTGCTCTTCTCGGATTCCTCAGAAAAAGCCACGCAGTTCATCCAGCTCTGTAACCAGGTCGACGTCCCGATCATCTTCCTGCAGAACATCACCGGCTACATCGTCGGTAAGGTCTACGAGCAGGGCGGCATCGTCAAGAACGGTTCGAAGATGATCAACGCGGTTTCCAACTCCAGGGTCCCGCACATCACGGTCATCATCGGTGCCAGCTACGGGGCCGGGAACTACGGTATGGGCGGCCGGGCCTACGACACGCGCTTCGTCTTCACGTGGCCGACAGCGAAGATCGCCGTGATGGGTCCGAAGCAACTTGCTGGCGTCATGTCGATCGTGCGGCGCGGATCGGCGGCGGCGGCCGGGCGCGAGTTCGATGAGGAAGAAGATGCCCGCCTCACCGCAGCGGTCGAGGACCGATCGGAGAAGGAGTCGCTGGCGCTGTACGCCACCGGGCGTGTCGCCGACGACGGGATCATCGACCCCCGCGACACGCGCACCGTGCTGGGGATCACGCTGTCCGCCTGCCACAACGCCGAAGTGAAAGGCGCCGATGGTTACGGCGTCTTCCGGATGTAGCGCCAATGTCACGGATCACGAAGCTGCTCATTGCGGGCCGCGGCGAGATTGTTCGCCGCATCATACGGACCGCGCGCGAGATGGGCATCGCCACTGTCGCGGTCTACGCCGATTCTGACGCAGCCGCCTCATTCGTCCGGGAGGCGGACGAGGCGGTGGCGCTGCGCGGGACGACGAGCGCCGAGACCTACCTGGACGTGGCGAAGATCCTCGAGGCCGCCCGCCGCACCGGCGCGGAGGCCGTCCATCCGGGCTATGGCTTCCTCGCTGAAAACGCGGATTTCGCCAGCGCCGTCACGGGCGCCGGCCTCGCCTGGGTGGGTCCGCGGGCGGAGGCCATCGCCGCCATGGGCGACAAGATCGTCGCCAAGAAGCTGATGACGGAGGCGGGAGTGCCCACGCTGCCGGCCGTCGAGGTGACGGGTGAGATCGGTGATGAAATCCGTAGGTGGACGCGAGAAATGGGCTACCCGTTGCTCGTGAAGGCGGCGCTCGGCGGCGGAGGCAAGGGAATGCGCGTCGTGAGCGGCGAGGCCGGTCTGGCCGAGGCTGTTGCCGGCGCCCGGCGCGAAGCCGCCGCAGCGTTCGGCAACGACACGGTATTCCTGGAGCGTTGCCTGGAGGCCGCGCGCCACGTGGAGATCCAGATCTTCGGGGACCGGCACGGAAACGTCGTCCACTGCTTCGAGCGCGAGTGCTCGATCCAGCGCCGCCACCAGAAGATCATCGAGGAGGCGCCGTCGCCGGCGGTCGACGCCGGACTGCGCCTCAGGCTGGGTGAGGCTGCCGTCGCGGCCGGCAAGGCCGTCGGCTATGACAACGCCGGGACGGTCGAGTTCCTGCTGGACAACGACCGCAACTTCTATTTCCTGGAGATGAACACCCGCCTGCAGGTGGAGCACCCGGTGACCGAGGAGATCACGGGGCTGGACCTGGTGCGAGAGCAGATCCGGGTAGCGGAGGGCGATCCGCTCTCATTCCGCCAGGAAGACCTGCGCATCAACGGCCATGCGATCGAGGCACGCGTCTACGCCGAGGACGCCGCGAACGACTTCCTGCCGGCCGCGGGCCGGCTGCTGGCCTGGGACCCGGACCCCGCGCAGCCGGCGCGCTTCGAGTCCGCTGTCGAGACCGGCTCCGAAGTGTCTCCGTACTTCGACCCCATGCTCGCCAAGGTCATCGTTCGCTCGCCCACGCGGACCGAGGCCGCGTTGCGGCTGGCGAGCGTGCTCGAGCGATTGCGGCTGCACGGCGTCACGACCAACCGGGACTTCCTGGTCAATATCCTCCGGCACGACGCCTTCCTTTCGGGGGACACGAGCACCGATTTCATCGAGCGGCACGGCCCGGCGCGGGAGCGCGACATCCGCGTGGAGGAAGTGCGAGCGGCGGCGCTCGCGGTTGCGCTGGCCACACAGCGGGCGCACAGGGCCGAGGCAGGCGTGCTCGCGACCATTCCCTCCGGTTGGCGGAACAATCCGTCGACGATGCAACAGGTGCGCTTCATGCACCGCGCCGAAGACGTCATCGCCCGGTACCTCCGCGGCCGGGACGGAGGTTTCGCGTACGACGTTGACCGGCATGGCGGCGAGGCGCGCATCGTCCGGTCGGAGGACGGACGGATTGAGCTTGAGATCGACGGCGTGCAGCGCACGTTGTCCGTCACGAGTGATGGACTGCGTCACTGGGTGCACGGAGCGACCGGCGAGGTACGGTTGCTCGAGGTCCCCCGCTTCCCGGAGCTTGAGCAGGAGCGCGTCACGGGAGGGTATGTGGCGCCCATGCCGGGCAAGGTCGTGGTAGTGAACGTCGAACCGGGCCAACTGGTCAGGGCCGGCCAGGTGTTGATGATCCTTGAAGCGATGAAGATGGAGCACTCGATCACCTGCACGGAAGACGGCACCGTCAACGAAGTGCGCGTCATCGCGGGTGCGCATGTTGAGGCCGGGCAGGTACTGCTGGTCGTTGACACTGAGGAGAGCGGGGCATGAGCACTGCGCTGGATGAGATCATCAACGACCTCGCGGCCGAGCAGGCCGCGCTTGCGAGGGTGCTCGACGGCCTCTCCGCGGGAGATTGGGACGTGCCGACCCACGGGCCGGGCTGGTCGGTGCGCGACCAGGTCTCCCATCTGGCCTACTTCGACGAGGCGGCTGCCCGGGCGATCATGGACCACGAAGCGTTCGCCGCCGAAGTGCGCGAGTTCTTGCTGGCCGGTCCGGACGCGGAGGCTCGCTATCTGGCGCGCGGCCGGGGCATGGCGCCCGGTGGCGTTCTCGACTGGTGGCGCACGGCAAGCAGCGCGTTGATCGCGGCGGCGCGCACGCTCGACTCGAACGCTCGTGTGCCATGGTTCGGCCCGGCCATGAGCGCGGCGTCGTTCATCACCGCGCGGCTGATGGAAACCTGGTCACATGGGCTCGATGTCGTCGACGTAGCCGGCGCCGACAGACCCGACACGGACAGGCTTCGCCACGTGGCGTTCCTGGGCGTGCGCACACGTGCGTACAGCTACGCCGCGCGCGGGATGGAACAGCCGGCCGCGCCCGTGCGTGTGGAACTCACGTCGCCTTCGGGGGAGAAGTGGGTCCTTGGCGATGCGGAGGCCGCGGATGTGATTCGCGGGACAGCGACGGACTTCTGCCGGGTGGTCACACAGCGCCGTCACGTGGCGGATACGAACCTGGAGATCCATGGATCGGCCGCGGAGGAGTGGATGGCCATCGCCCAGGCGTTCGCCGGCCCGCCCGGGCAGGGACGCCGTCCCGGAGAGTTCGCTGAGGAGAAGTCGGCGTGAGCGAGGAACTGGTACACCTCGAACTTGCGGGCGGCGTCGCCACGGTCACGCTCGACTCCCCCGCGAACCGCAATGCGCTCTCCCGGGCCCTCATGGCAGGGCTCGAAGACAGCCTGGACGCGGCGATCATCGATGAAGGCGTGCGCCTGATCGTCCTGACCGGCGCGGGGCCGGTGTTCTGCTCCGGCGCCGACCTCAAGGAGCGGGGAGGCGTCAGTGAGCAAGGGCGTGGAGGCGGACCGGGCGGGCTGGTCACGGTCCTGAAGCAAATCTGGTACTCGCCGAAGCCTGTCATCGCCCGCGTCAATGGCCCGGCGCGAGCCGGTGGACTGGGGCTCATCGCGGCCTGCGACATCGCCGTGGCCGCAGACAGCGCGACCTTCGGTTTCAGCGAGGTGCGTATCGGCGTGATCCCTGCGATTATCTCCGTCGTCACGTTGCCGAAGCTGGGCCCTGCGAAGGGAATGGAGCTCTTCCTGACTGGCGAAACCTTCGACGCCGGCGAGGCCGTGCGGCTGGGCCTGCTGAACGCAGCCGTGCCCTCAGACCAGCTCGACGAGTGCGTCGGCCGATACGCCGGCGCCATCCTGCGGGGCGCGCCCGGAGCGCTTGCGGGCTGCAAGCGGCTGGTGCGCGAGGTCCCCGGGATGTCCATCGACGCCGCCTTCGAGCTCACGGCCGCGTTGTCGGCGGAGTTCTTCACGTCGGCGGACGCGCGCGAGGGCATGGCGGCCTTCGCGGAAAAGCGCCCGCCGCGCTGGGCGCAGGGGTTGTGATGGGCGACCCGACAAGACCAGCCCTGCGTATCGCCAACTGCTCGGGCTTCTACGGTGACCGCCTCTCCGCAGCCCGCGAGATGGTCGAGGGCGGGCCGATCGACTTCCTGACCGGCGACTACCTCGCCGAACTGACGCTGCTCATCCTCTGGAAGATGAAGCAGAAGGACGCCAGCGGGGGCTACGCACTGACCTTCGTGCGACAGATGGAAGAGGTGCTGGGGACCTGCCTGGACAGGGGCATCAAGATTGTGACAAACGCGGGCGGACTCAACCCCGCTGCGCTGGCCGCGAAGATGCGCGAACTGACGGACCGGCTGGGACTGCAGGCGAGCATCGCGCATATCGAGGGTGACGACATCCTCGCGAAGCTTCCCGATCTGCAACTCCGCGGCGAGAAGCTGGCGCACCTGGACACGGGCCGTCCCCTCGCCGGGTCTGGCGTCCAGCCCGTAGCCGCGAACGCGTACCTCGGAGCCTGGGGGATCGTCGCGGCGCTCAACACCGGCGCCGACGTGGTCATCTGCCCTCGCGTTACGGATGCCTCGCTCGTCGTCGGCCCGTCCGCCTGGCACTTCGGATGGAGCCAGTCTGACTGGGACCGCCTCGCCTCGGCGGTGGTCGCGGGCCACATCCTGGAGTGCGGCGCCCAGGCCACCGGCGGCAACTACTCCTTCTTCCAGGAAGTGCCCGGCCTGCAGCATCCCGGCTTCCCGATCGCGGAGATGCATCAGGACGGCTCGTTCGTCGTGACGAAGCACGAGGGCACAGGCGGCCTGGTCTCCGTCGGCACGGTCACCGCGCAGTTGCTCTACGAGATCGGCGGCGCGCGCTACCTGAACCCGGACGTCGTGGCGCGATTCGACACGATCCACCTGGAGCAGCGGGGCCCTGACCAGGTGCTGGTGACCGGGGTGCGCGGCGAACCGGCGCCGGACACGACGAAGGTGTGCATCAACTACCTGGGCGGCTTCCGTAACACGATGACGTTCGTGCTCACCGGACTGGATATCGAAGAGAAGGCGAAGCTCGCCGAGGAGACCCTGTTCGCGGAACTCGGGGGCAAGGAACGCTTCGACGAAGTGACCGTGAAACTCACCCGCTCCGACAAGCCGGACCCCGTGTCAAACGAGGAGGCTGGCGCCTTTCTGCGCATCACCGTCAAGGACAAGGATCCGGCGAAGGTCGGCCGCGTTTTTTCCAGCGCTGCCGTGGAGATGGCGCTCGCGAATTACCCCGGTTTCCACATGACGTCCGGGCCTTCCTCAGAGGCTCCCTATGGCGTGTACTGGCCGGCGCTCGTGCCGGTGGACGCCATCGACGAGGTGGTCGTCGGACATGACGGTTCGCGTATCAAGGTCCCGCCCGTGAAACCGGAGGGCGGCGCAATCGTCGAGCCGGCGGCCGGGCCCACCGTCCCGCCGTCGCGCGGGCCTACCGCGCGCGCGCCGCTGGGCACCATCTTCGGCGCCCGCTCGGGCGATAAAGGCGGCAACGCCAATGTCGGCATCTGGGCGCGCAGCGACACTGGCTACGCCTGGCTCGCGCACTATCTCACGGTCGAACGTTTCAAGGATCTCGTCGGCGAGGCGCGGGACCTCGAAGTACGCCGCTTTGAACTCCCGAACCTGCGGGCACTCAACTTCGTGGTCGTCGGGCTGCTCGGGGAGGGCGTCGCTTCCTCGACGCGGACGGACGCGCAGGCCAAGAGCTTGGGTGAATATGTGCGCGCGAAGCTGGTTGATCTGCCGGTGGCGCTGCTTGCGGACGCGCCTGCCCACCCGACAGCGGATTCCTGACTGAGATACAGCTTCAGTTTTGAACTTGCTGCGCCGCTGGCGGGACTGAATCCCGCGAGAGACGAAG
>JBBTPG010000223.1:0-1501 GCA_038066315.1 Chloroflexota bacterium
CCGGCGTTGCGGCGGAGTTGCGGTCGTGCTCAGGATATGCGAACATATGCTCTGAACAGAGACCGGGCGGGCGCCTTCTCGATCGCGCGGCAGCAGCCATAGAACTAACCGATGCCGTCGCGTACCGACACGCCGATGGGCCGCTGCATTGACATCCCGGGGCAGGAATTCGCGCGCTGTGAGACATAATTTCACGTGTTGACGGCCCGGACATCTGCCCAACAGCCGCGGCTCGATGTAAGATGGCGTCAGGCAGCCGCGACCCGCGCGGCGACCGCCCGGAGGCCCATCTGCACCGTGGCAAGTCGGCGAGATATTCCGATGATGAGAGTACGGAAGAACGTCCGTAGGGCAGCATATCCCTACCCGACACGGGGGTGCCTTGGTTAGCCGCATCGCGAACGTCGAAGGCTACATGCTGCCGCTGGGCGGCCCGGAGTTCTGGCTTCAGGCCGAGCTTCAGGACGCGATGGACCGTCTGATCAAGAACCACTTCCGCGACGTGCTGGCGATGCCGCGCGCACCCTACCCCCGCCTGGAGATGAGCACCCGGATGACCTCGAGCGCCGGACGCTGCTACCCGGACAACGGCTCGATCAAGCTGGCGACGCTCTACCACCGGGACCACGGCATCGACGCGACGCTGATGGTGCTGAAGCACGAGCTCGCGCACTGGGCGGCGCGCTGGCGCTACGGCCGCCGCATCGCCCCGCACGGGCGGGAGTTCCGCGCCGTCGCGCACGAGCTGGACCCGCGCATCACGATCACCTGTCCGCCCTTCGCGCAGAAGGAGCGGGCGCAGCGGCGCGCCTGGCACATGACGTGCCCGAAGTGCCGCCGCCGTTATGTCCGCGGCCGGCGCGACAAGGTCGCCTGCCGCTCGTGCTGCGACAACTACGCTGGCGGCCAGTACGACCGCCGCTTCCGGCTCGTCGTTACGTCGCGTGCGGAGTGACGTCGCCGTCCTCTTCGATCTGGACGGCGTCATCGTCGATAGCCGCCCTTACCACCTTTCCGCCTGGCACCAACTCGCCCGCGAGGCCGCGCTGGCGCACGCGCCCGGCTACTTCACCCGCACCTTCGGACTGCGCAACGAGCCGATCATCCGCGGCCTCGACCCGGAGATCGACGCCGGCCTGCTGCGCGAGCTTGCCGAGCGCAAGGAGCAGCTCTTTCGCGCGGCGGCGCGCGAAGAGCTCGAACTGCTGCCGGGCGTCCGCGAGCTGCTGGCCTTCCTCGACGAGCAGGATGTGCCAAAGACGGTCGTGACCTCGGCCCCGAGGGCGAACCTCGACATGGTCGTCGAGACGTTGCGCATCGGCGGCCACTTCCAGGCGCTGATCGCCGAGGAGGACGCGGCTAAGGGCAAGCCGGACCCGGAAGGCTTCCTCGTTGCGGCGAGCCGGGTGGGCGTGAAGCCCGCCTGTTGCATCGTGATCGAGGACGCGCCGGCGGGCCTGCAGGCGGCGAAGAGCGGCGGCATGCGGGCGATCGGCGTCAC
>JBBTPG010000223.1:1601-2829 GCA_038066315.1 Chloroflexota bacterium
GGTTGCATCGAGGACGCGGCGCAGCGGGCGGCTGATCATCGCCCTTGCCGCGGTACCGGCAATCGCCGGCGCGGCGCTGCTCGTGGCACGCAGCGTGCGCCCTTCGACCGGAACCGACGGCCAGACGCTGACTATCGAAGCGCCGCCGCCGGTCGTCTACGCGCGGCAGATCTGCTCATTCTCGAACGAGGACGCCACGGCGGCGCTCGTGCAGGGCGCGGACGGCGGGCAGTCGCTCGTGGTGGGCGGGCGGACGTGGTGGCTGTTCGGCGACACGCTCTTCCTGCCGCAGTCCGGCAAGCAGATCGAGCAGAACTCCATCGCCTGGTCGGACGGTCGCCGCGACGGCGGCTGTCCGAAGCTCAACTACTACGCTCGCAACGGTATCGCCGTGCCCTTCCTCCCGAAGGACGGCTCGCTGACCGCCTGGCCGTCGGGCGCCTGGCCCGTCGACGACCACTCGTTCGACTTCTACACGGCGTACGTGTACGGCTCCGGGCCGTACGCCTACTGGATCGGTGAGATCGGCCTGGCGCGGATCGAGACAACGACGATGCAGGTGCGGGTGGTATCGAGGAAGCTCTGGGAGGGGGACGACGGCTCCGGCCAGATTATCGGCGCGTTCCCGGTGGAGATCGGCGCCGACGGCTTGCTGCGCGTGGTGCTGGAGACGAAATCCGCTGCCGGCGTGCGCGAATTGCTGGCGCGCGTGGCGCCGGCGGACATGGCGGAAGCCGCCAGCTACGAGTACTGGGACGGCGCTCTCTGGACGGCCGCGCTGTCAGACGCAGAGCCGCTCTGGAGCGTGCCCGACCCGGCGGACCCGGTGGAGAAGCTGGCCTCGTTTGAAAACGGCGCCAGCATCGCCTGGAACGGCGCGCTGCACAAGTACGTCGCGCTGGTAAACACGAGCTTCAGCTCGGTGGGCGCGCGCACCGCGGACCGGCTCGAGGGCCCGTGGTCGGACGCGCAGCCGTGGCTCGACTGCACGGCCTTCGCGCAGGTACGCGTGCCGACGTGCTACAGCCCGCTACAGCACGCCGAGCTGGCCTCCGACGGCGGCGGTATGTTCGTCACGGTGAGCAGCATCGAGCCGTACGCCACAGTAGCGTTCGAGCTGCGGCCGGGGGTCGCGATCCACGAGTGGCGCGGGGCGCATGATGCCGTCGCGTACGCTGTTCTCGCGCCGGGCGGCGGATGGTCGGACCAGGGCATCGCGTTCTACGCG
>JBBTPG010000224.1:0-2734 GCA_038066315.1 Chloroflexota bacterium
CCCGACTTGCCGCCGCTCTTCCGCATCAGCCGCACCTGCTCGATGCGCATCGCGCGGTCGACGGCTTTGCACATGTCGTACACGGTCAGCGCCGCGACGGTGACGGCGGTCAACGCCTCCATCTCGACGCCGGTCTTGCCCGTCGTGCGCACCGTCGCCTCAATCTCCACGCACGAGCGCGCCTCGTTCGGCGTCAGCGTCACGTCGATGCCGGTGAGCAGCAGCGGGTGGCACATCGGGATCAGCTCGTGCGCGCGCTTCGCGGCCATCACGCCCGCGATCTGCGCGACGGCCAGCACGTCGCCCTTCGGCAGCCCCGCCTGCTCGATCAGCGCCAGCGTCTCGCGCCGCATGACGATGCGCCCGCGCGCCGTCGCCTCACGCTTCGTGTCGTCCTTCGCCGAGACGTCGACCATCTTCGCGCGCCCGGCGGCGTCGATGTGGCTGAGCTTGCCGAACGCCTCGTCGGGGTCGGGTGCTGCCGTCATGCAGGAATCGTATCAGCGCACGCCCGGCCGCGGCAGTAAGGAAACGCCCGAATGGCGATAGACCTCGGTAGGGGCGCACGGCTGTGCGCCCGGTGGGTTCCGCGCACCACCCCTCACCCGCCGATATACGACATCTCGATCTTCGGCAGCTCCGCCGTCGCGGCCGAGCGCAGCTCCGAGTAGCGGTCTTCGCGCTGCTGCCAGACGCCGCCGATGGCCGCCATGATAGCTTCATCGCTGCTCCCATCGCGCAGGGGGGCGCGGAGGTCGGTGCCTGTTGTGGCGAAGAGGCACGTGTAGAGCTTGCCT
The DNA here is from genome assembly GCA_038066315.1 of Chloroflexota bacterium. Taxonomy (GTDB): domain Bacteria; phylum Chloroflexota; class Dehalococcoidia; order DSTF01; family JACRBR01; genus JANXYW01. The sequence goes on from JBBTPG010000224.1 coordinate 798, forward strand.
TCAGCCGAGATACGGGCGCGCGTGCAGGCGCCGCAGAACGGTTGCGTCACCGACGTGATGACGCCGATCTCGCCGCTGCCGCCGGCGTAGCGCCACCGGCGGACGACTTCGCCCCCGTAGTTCGCGTCGATGGGCTCGAGCGGCATCTCGGCGCCGATCATGCGCACGATCTCCGCCCCGGACACGACGGCGTCCAGGCGCCAGCCGTTGCTCTTGCCGACGTCCATGAATTCGATGAAGCGCACGATGTGGCCCGTGCCGCGGAAGTGGCGCGCCAGGTCCACGACGGTATGGTCGTTGACGCCGCGTTGCACGACGGAGTTGATCTTGATGGGGCGAAGGCCTGCGACCGCCGCGGCGTCGATGCCGGCGAGCACCCGTTCGACCGGGAAGTCGACATCGTTCATCTTGCGGAAGACGGCGTCATCGAGCGAGTCGAGGCTGACGGTGATGCGCGTGAGGCCGGCGTCGGCGAGGGCCTGTGCCTGGCCGGCGAGGAGCGAACCGTTCGTCGTCAGCGCAATCTCGACATCGGGGACCTTCGCGAGCATGGCGATGAGCGACGGCAGGTCGTTGCGGAGCAGGGGCTCGCCGCCGGTGAGGCGGAGCTTGCGTACCCCCTGCGCCGCGAAGATGCGCGCGAGCCTCGCGATCTCCTCGAACGAGAGGATCTCGTCGCGCCGGAGGAACGCGAAATCCGCGTCGAAGACTTCGCGCGGCATGCAGTAGCGGCAGCGGAAGTTGCAGCGGTCGGTGACCGAGATGCGCAGGTCGCGCATGGCGCGGCCGAGGCGGTCGCGCGGGGCGGCGCTTGCGGTACGTCCGTTGGGGTCAGGCGCCTGTAGCGTCACCGGACATCTTCCTTAGCAGCTCTCGCGCCTTTGCCGCCGCCTGTCCGCGGTGGCTGATGCGGTTCTTCTCTTCCGGCGGCAGCTCCGCGCTCGTCACGCCGCGCTCCGGGAGCACGAAGATCGGGTCGTAGCCGAAGCCGTGCGTGCCGCGCACCTCGTGCCCGATGCGGCCCTCGAACACGCCGTCGACGAGTTGCACCTCGTCGGTCGGCGTGGCGATGGCGATGGCGCAGCGGAAGCGGGCGGTGCGCTGCTCGTCGGGCACGCCCTTCATCTCTTCCAGCAGCAGCTCGAGCTGCCGCGCTTCGGAGATGTTCGGGTCGGTCCGGTCGCCGCCGGCATAGCGGGCGGAATAGATGCCCGGGCGGCCGCCCAGGTGATCGACTTCCAGCCCGGAATCGTCGGCGAGCGCCGGGAGCCCGCAGGCCCGCGCCGCTTCAACAGCCTTCATCGTAGCATTCTCGGCGTAGGTGCCTCCGGTCTCTTCGGGGTCGAAGTTGACGCCGAGCTCGCGCGGCGTGACAAGCTCGAAGCCGCAGCCATCGAGGAGCTCCCGGAACTCTCGCAGCTTGCCGGGGTTGTTGGTGCCGATGACCAGCCTGTGCGTCACTTCGCCGCCGCCCGCGCCGCTTCGATGATCTCCCACGCCTGCGCGCGGTCGCCCCAGCCGTAGATATCGACGGTGAGATCCTGCAGCGCCTTGTAGGTGCGGAAGAACTGCTCGATCTCGCGCTGCCAGTGCGCGGCGATGTCGGCGAACTCGCGCACGTCGGCGAAGCGCGGGTCGGCGATGGGCACGCAGATGATCTTGTCGTCGCCGCCCTTGTCGTCGCGCATCCGCAGCACGCCGATGGGCCGCGCATCCAGATAGCAGCCGGGCAGCGTCGGCTCTTCGACGATCACCAGCACGTCAAGGTGGTCGCCGTCATCGGCATGGGTGTTGGGGATGTAGCCGTAGTCCGTCGGATAGTGGACCGACGAATACAGCGTGCGGTCGAGGCGGAGGACGCCGCGCTTGTCGTCCCACTCGTACTTGTTGCGGCTGCCGCGCGGGATCTCGATCAGGACTTCGATGCTGTCTTGCAT
>JBBTPG010000225.1:0-3031 GCA_038066315.1 Chloroflexota bacterium
GCGTGCGTGCGGCGGGCAGGGCGAGCCCTGCCCCTACCCGAGGTCTGCGGCAGCTTCAACGATCCGCGGAAGGGCGACCAGATTGGGGCCTGATCCGGCCCTCGCCGTCAGCTTCCAGCTTCGGTTCGGACCGGCCCGAAAGCGCGCCCGCGCACCGCAAATCAGCTTCGGAAGGGGCCGAACTATGGTAGAATCAGAACGATGCGGAAGCCCTCAGCGGACGCTCTCTGAAGGCCCGGCGACAGGGCCGCTGCCGCGGGGTCTTTTCGATCCGAGACATCTCCCACACGCACAGATTTGGGGCACAGACAGACATGGTGAGCAAGCCGAAAGATCAGCCCGCGCCCAAGCGCGGCAAGCAGCCCGACTCGTATACGGCGTCCGATATCCAGGTCCTGGAAGGGCTGGAAGCGGTGCGCCGCCGCCCCGGCATGTACATCGGCACGACGGACCAGCGCGGGCTGCTCCACCTGGTCTTCGAGATCGTCGACAACTCGGTCGACGAGGCGATGGCAGGGTTCTGCAGCCGGATTGAGATCACGATCGAAGCGAACAACTGGGTGACGGTGCGCGATAACGGGCGCGGCATCCCCGTCGACAAGCACAAGACGACGGGGCTATCGGCGCTCGAGACGATCATGACGGTGCTGCACGCGGGCGGTAAGTTCGGCGGTGGGGCGTACAAGGTATCGGGCGGCCTGCACGGCGTCGGCGCGTCGGTGGTGAACGCGCTCTCGCGCAAGATGTACGTCGAGGTGCGGCGCGACGGCAAGGTGTACCGGCAGGACTACGAACGCGGCATCCCCAAGGGCGCGCTGAAGACGACGCAAGAGCCGAAACAGGCACACACCGGCACGACGACGGGCTGGCTCGCGGACGACGAGATCTTCGACGCGATCGAGTACGACTACGAGGTGCTGCTGCAGCGGTTCCGGGAGATGGCGTACCTGACGAAGGGGATCTGGATCCGCTTCGAGGACAAGCGCGCCGGCCATGAGCGGGACATGAACTTCTGCTTCGAGGGCGGCGTCGCGAGCTTCGTCCGCCACGTGAACAAGGGCCGCAACACGCTGACCGCGCGCCCGATCTACATCGAGAGCACGGTTGAGTCGACGCAGGTCGAAGCGGCGATCCAGTACAACGACGGCTTTTCGCAGGTGGAGTTCAGCTTCGCCAATACGATCAATACCATCGACGGCGGCGCGCACCAGACGGGATTCCGCAGCGCGCTGACGCGCGTGCTCAACGACTACGCGCGCAAGCAGAAGTACCTGAAGGACGACGACGCGAACCTGAGCGGCGACGACGTGCGCGAAGGCATGGTCGCCGTGATCAGCGTCAAGCTGCCGGAACCGCAGTTCGAGGGCCAGACGAAGACGCGGCTGGGCAACGCGGATGTGAAGACGCACGTCGAGAGCGCGGTGGCCGAAGGGCTGATGCAGTACCTCGAAGAGCACCCGTCCGACGGGCGGCGGATCATCGAGAAGGGCATCATGGCGGCGCGGGCGCGGGAGGCGGCGCGGAAGGCGCGCGACCTCGTCGTGCGCAAGGGGCTGCTCGACGGCACGATGCTGCCGGGCAAGCTGGCCGACTGCTCGGAGCGCGACCCGTTCCAGTGCGAGCTGTACCTCGTCGAGGGTATCAGCGCAGGCGGCACGGCGAAGACGGGCCGCGACCGCCGGTTCCAGGCGATCCTCCCGCTGCGCGGCAAGATCCTGAACGTCGAGAAGGCGCGGATGGAGAAGATGCTGGCGCACGAGGAGATCCGGTCGCTGATTACGGCGCTGGGCATGGGCTTTGGCGAGACGATGGATCTGGCGAAGCTGCGCTACCGGCGCGTGATCATCATGGCCGACGCCGACGTCGACGGCTCGCACATCCGCACGCTGCTGCTGACGTTCTTCTTCCGCTACATGCGCCCGCTGATCGACGAGGGCTGCCTGTATATCGCGCAGCCGCCGCTGTACCGCATCCAGGTCGGGCGCCAGCACACGTGGATCTACAGCGACCAGGAGCGCGACCAGCATCTGGCGAAGGTGAAGGACGGCCAGAAGGCGCACGTGCAGCGCTACAAGGGTCTGGGCGAGATGAACCCGGAGCAGCTCTGGGAGACGACGCTCGACCCGGAAAAGCGCACGATGCTCAAGGTGAACATCGAAGACGCGATGAAGGCCGAGGAGATCTTCTCGACGCTGATGGGCGACGAGGTAGCGCCGCGCAAGAAGTGGATCACGGGGCACGCGATGCAGGTGAAGAATTTGGACATCTAGTCGCTCGGTCGGTCAGTCTTTCAGTCGGTAGGGGCACGCGGTGGCGTGCCCTTCTTCGTGGGCGGCGCTACTCCCGCACAGCAGGACGGCATGGCCCGTGCGCGTGAGCGCGTGGCCTGTCAGGATAGGGGTGAACGAGGACTCTACTGGACTGGGATCGGGCGTCCGCTCGCGATGTAACTGGAGGGCCGGCATGACCGTCTACAAGCTCACCGCCTATCCGAAGCAGGTCGGCCTGCGGGACGGCCGCGCCGTCAGCGTGCGCCCCCTGGCGGACGACGACGCTGACGCGCTGCTGAAGTTCTTCGTGCGCTTGCCAGGCGAGGAGCGGTACTTCCTGAAAGACGACGTGACGTCACCGAAGGTTATCGCGAAGTGGACGGCGCAGCGTGACTTCGACCGCGCGTTGCCGCTGGTGGCGTGCGCGGACGGCGACATCGTCGCCGACGCGACGCTGGTCCGCAGCCGGCACGGCGCGAACCGCAACGTGGCCAGCATCCGCGTCGTCGTGGCGGCCGACTACCGCTACCAGGGGTTGGGTACGGCGCTGCTGCGCGACCTCTGCGACATCGCGGCCGATGCGGAGCTGGAGAAGGTGACGGCGGAGCTGGTCGCAGGCGTGCAGGACGACGCGATCGCGGCGACGGAGCAGCTCGGCTTCATCCGGGCGGCGACGATCCACGAGTTGCTGCGCGACGAGCAAGGGCATCCGCGCGACCTGGTGGTGATGGTCTTGCCGCTGGGCAAGTGGTACCAGTGGT
>JBBTPG010000226.1:0-3044 GCA_038066315.1 Chloroflexota bacterium
GGCTTCGCCGGACGCACAGCCGAGGGCGGCTATGCTCCACGCTTCGCGTCGCGTTCACTAACGCCAATTCGAAAGCACTACACTGGAGCAGAAAGCGGCGAAGCCTTCGCAAACCTTCGCCCCGATCGTCCGCAAATCGCGCATATCTCGCGCGCCTGTACGCCCCGGCGTTGACCCCGGCGTCCCCAGCCGCGACGCTGGTCGGCGGAGGCTTGATGCAATACCGTCAACTTGGTCAGACAACGCTCCGTCCGTCCGTCGTCGGCTTCGGGCTCTGGACGCTGAGCACCGGCTGGTGGGGCGACTACACCGACGCCGAGGCCGTCGTGCTCCTCCGCGAAGCGCGCGACCTGGGCATCACCTTTTTCGACGCGTCGGACAGCTACGGCAACGGCCGCTCGGAAGAGCAGCTGGGAGAGGCGTTCGGCAACGACTCGAACGTCATCGTCGCGACGAAGGGCGGCTACGACTTCTACACGTACGGCGAGGCGCGCCGCGGCCAGCGCGAGATACCGCAGAACTTCAGCGCCGCACACATCCGGCGGGCGTGCGACGAGAGCCTGCGCCGCCTGCGGCGCGACCGCATCGACTTCTACCAGCTCCACAATCCGAAGATGGACACGGTCGAACGCGACGAGACGTTCACCTGCCTCGACGAGCTGGTGCGGGAGGGCAAGATCGCGTCGTACGGGGTCGCTCTGGGTCCGGCGATCGGCTGGGAGCACGAGGGTGTGCGGGCGGCGCGAGAGCGCAACATCGCCGGCATGCAGATCATCTACAACCTGCTGGAACAGGAGCCGGGCCGCGCCCACATCGCCGCCTGCCGCGACGCGGGCGCCGGCGTCATCGTGCGCGTGCCGCACAGCTCGGGACTGCTCGAAGGCCACTACACGATCGATACGGAGTTCGCGGCCAACGACCACCGCCGGCACCGGCCGCGCGCGTGGCTCGTCGACGGGCTGAAGAAGGTCGAGCAGCTCCAGTTCCTCGTCGACGCGCGGCCGGGCGCGACGATCGGGCAGATTGCGTTGCAGTGGATCCTCGCCGACCCGGCCATCGCCAGCACGCTGCCGAACATCTACAACCGCGAACAGCTCGTCGAGTTTGCGGCGGCCAGCGATGTCGCGCCGCTCACGGAAGACGAGCTGGCGCGGGTGCAGGAGCTGTACGTGACCAACTTCGGCCTCGAACGATCCATCGAAAACGCGCAGGCCGCGGGGGCCGTATCATGACCGCACCTGGCGCCATCCGGATCGACGACCTGGACCAGCGGCTGCTCAACGAGATGCAGGACCAGTTCCCGCTGGTCCGCGAGCCGTTTCGCGAGCTTGCCACGCGCACCGGTACCACAGAGGACGACGTCATCCGGCGGCTCGCCGCTATGCGCGCGTCCGGCGTGCTGCGGCAGGTGAGCCCGATCTTCGACACGAAGGCGCTGGGCTACGCGACGTCGCTGGTCGCGATGCGCGTGCCCGAGGAGCGGCTCGCGGCCGCGGCGGAGATCGTCAACGCGCACCCGGGCGTCAGCCACAACTACCGGCGCACGCACGAGTTCAACATGTGGTTCACGATCGCCGTGCCGGCGGGCTCCGACCTGCAGGCGCACGTCGACGCGCTGCACCGCGCCGCGGGAGCGGAGTCGACGCGCATGCTGCCGACGCTGCGGCTGTTCAAGATCGGCGTCACGCTGGACATGACGGGCGAGCGAGAGATGGACCACCGCTCGAAGCCGCAGTACACGCACGAGCAGCGCGAAGTCGCCGCTTCGAACCGGCTCAGCGCGCGCGACATCGAGCTGGTGCGCGCCGTCCAGGGCGACCTCGCGCTTGAACCCGATCCGTTCGCCGCGCCGGCGCGCGCGCTCGGCATCAGCGTCGACGAGATGATTGCCGCGCTCGAGGACCTGCAGCGCCGGGGCTACCTGCGCCGCTTCGCCGCGATCCTGCGCCACCGCAAGGCCGGCTTCGGCGCCAACGGCATGGCCGTATGGAAGGTCCCGGAGGACGCCATCGCCGGCGTGGGACAGACGATGGCCGGGTACACGGCGATCAGCCACTGCTACCAGCGGCCGGTGTACCAGGACTGGAAGTACAACCTGTTCACGATGATCCACGCGCGCAAGAAGGGCGAGTGCGAGGCCTTCGTGGAGCAGCTTGGCCGCGAGCACAAGCTCGATGACTTCGCCGTGCTCTACAGCACCACCGAGTACAAGAAGATCCGCCTGTCCTACTTTTCGCCGGAATTCGACGCGTGGGAGCGTGAGCATGTCGCGCCGTAGGGGCGCACGGCTGTGCGCCTCCGTTCGTGTCGCCGATGCCCAGGAGAACATCATCGATGCCGTCTGACCAGTCCGAGCAGCGAGAATACTTCCGCTTCGCCTTCTACCGCTTCGCCGAAAGCTGGCGTGCCCTCGACCATACGACGCGCGTGCGAGCGCTCGATGAGCTGGCCGATGTGCTCGCTTCGCCGGTCGCGCCGTGGCAGCTGTGCTACAGCCTGGCCGGCCTGCGCGCGGACGTCGATTTCGGCGTCTGGCTCAAGACGACGGAAGGCACGGAGCCGCTGCAGGAGTTCGAGCGGCGCATCCGCGCCAGCGAGTGCGGGCGGTACCTGGTCCTCGCCCACAACTTCATCTCGATGACGAAGCCGTCGCCCTACGCGCGCGGCGAGACCGACGCCGAGCGCGAGGCCCTGCGCGCCTACCCGGACGGCGCGCCGTACGTCTTCGTCTACCCGATGGTGAAGACGCGCGCCTGGTACACGCTGACGCCGGAAGAGCGCGGGCGCATCATGCGCGGCCACATCGCGGTGGGGCACAAGTACCCGAAGATCCGCATCAACACGTCGTACAGCTACGGCATCGACGACCAGGAGTTCATCGTCGCCTTCGAGGGCGACGACCCGGCGGCGTTCCTGGACCTGGTGCAGGACCTGCGCTACACCGAGGCCAGCAGCTACACCCTCCGTGATACGCCGATGTTCACCTGTGTGCTGCGCAGCCCGCGCGCCCTCGCCGACGAGTTCCGCTCGGCCGCGCTCGCGTC
>JBBTPG010000227.1:0-1172 GCA_038066315.1 Chloroflexota bacterium
GTCCGCCGCTACGGGAAGATCCCGCGCACCTGCGTCGCTTCGACGACACGCCGCACAGCGAGGATGTACGCCGCTTCGCGCATCGTACACCCGTGCTCGTCGCGGATGGCGGCGACCTCGTGGAACGCGCGCTCGATGATGCGCTTGAGCTTGACGTTCACCTCGTCTTCTTCCCAGAAGAACGACTGCAGATCTTGCACCCACTCGAAGTACGACACGATGACGCCGCCCGCGTTGGCGAGGATGTCCGGCACGACATACGCGCCCTTCGCGTTGAGGATGCGGTCGGCCTCGGGCGTCGTCGGACCGTTCGCCGCTTCGATGATCAACGGCGCCTGGATGCGGGCGGCGTTGCCGCCGTGGAGCTGGCCCTCGAGTGCGGCGGGGATGAGGATATCGACCGGCAGTTCGAGCAGCTCCGCATTGGTGATGCGCGCGCCGCGCGCGCCGTCCGGGATGTAGCCGCGTTCGTGCTTGAGCGCGAGGATCTCGTCGATGTCGCCGAGGCCGTTGGCGTTGTACAGGCCGCCGTTCGAGTCGCTGATCGCGACGATCTTCGCGCCGGCGTCGTTGAGGAGCTTGGCCGCGACGCTGCCGACGTTGCCGAACCCCTGCACGGCGACACGCGCGCCTTCGAGCGCGACGCCGCGGTCGCGGCATGCTTCCGCCGCGATGAACAGCACGCCGCGGCCCGTCGCCTCGATGCGGCCGCTGCTGCCGCCGATCGACACGGGCTTGCCGGTGACCACCGCGGGCACGGAATGGCCATGCATCATGCTGTACGTATCCATGATCCACGCCATGATCTGGCCGTCCGTGCCCATATCGGGCGCGGGCACATCCTGTTCGGGACCGATGAGCATGCCGATCTCGGCCGCGAAGCGGCGCGTCATGCGCTCCAGCTCGCGCTTGCTGAGCGCGCGGGGATCGACGATGACGCCACCCTTCGCGCCGCCGTACGGCAGCCCGGCGACGGCGCACTTCCACGTCATCCACATCGACAGCGCGCGCACCTCATCGAGCGTGACGTTCGGGCTGTAGCGCAGCCCGCCCTTCACCGGCCCGCGCGCCTCGTTGTGATGCACGCGATACCCCGTGAACACGCGGATCGACCCGTCGTCCATCTGCACCGGAAAGTTCACCGTGAACTCGCGCTTGCAGTGCCGCAGCAC
>JBBTPG010000228.1:0-6436 GCA_038066315.1 Chloroflexota bacterium
GAGAGGTCGGCGCGGCCGTTGATCTGGGCGAGGCCGGTGATGCCGGGCTTCACGTCGTGGCGGCGGTGGTACTCGGGCGGGTACTGCTCCACCAGCTCCGGGATCTCCGGCCGCGGGCCGACGATGCTCATGTCGCCCTTCAGCACGTTCCAGAAGTTCGGCAGCTCGTCCAGGCTCGTCGCGCGCAGGAAGCGGCCGACGCGCGTCAGCCGCGACATCGGCGTGGTGAAGACGAACGTCTTGAAGTGGACGTGCTCGAGCTTCGGCGTCTCGTAGGGCTTGTGCCCCTCGTGCGACATCGAGCGGTACTTGTACATGGTGAAGCGCTTGCCCCGCAGCCCCACGCGCGTCTGCGAGTAGATCACCGGCCCGCGCGAATCGACCTTGATGGCGAGCGCGATCAGCGGATACGTGACCACGAAGATCATCGCGCCGGCGATGGCGGCGGCAATGTCGAAGAGCCTGCTCATGTGCCTATGTCCGGTGATCCCGCACGATCTCCTCGACCGCCGTGGCGACGCGGTCGACAGCAGCGTCGGTCATGCGCGTATAGAGCGGAAGCGACACCATCGTCTCGAACGCGCGGTCCGCCACGGGGAAGTCCCCGGGCGCCCAGCCGTACGTCTCGCGATAGTACGGGTGGTGGTGGATCGGGATGAAGTGCACCGATGTACCGACGCCGCGCTCCTTCATCTTCGCTATGAACTCGTCGCGTGAGATTGTAAGCGTCTCCGGCCGCAGCCGCACGACGTACAGGTGCCACGCGTGCGTCGTGCCCTCGCGCTCGACGGGCAACACGATCTCCGGCAGCGCGGCGAGGCGCTCGTTAAACACCGTGGCGATCTCGCGGCGGCGGCGCTGGAAGTCGTCGAGGCGGCTGAACTGCGCGTGGCCCAGCGCCGCCTGGTAGTCGCTCATCGTGTAGTTGTAGCCCGCGGCGAGCACCTGGTACGCCCACGAGCCGCGGTCGGTGTAGCGGTCCCAGGCGTCGTTGCTCATGCCGTGCAGCGCGAGGAGGCGGCAGCGCTCGGCCAGCGCGTCGTTGTCCGTCGTGAGCATGCCGCCGCGGCCGCTGGTGACGTTCTTCGTCGGGTAGAAGCTGAACACCGTGGCGTCGCCGAACGTGCCGATGCTGCGCCCGTCGATGTGCGTGCCGAGCGCGTGCGCCGCGTCCTCGACGACGAGCAGGCTGTGCTTGCGCGCGATCTCCGTAATCGCATCCATGCGGCAGGCGGAGCCACCGTGGTGCACGGGCATGATCGCCTTCGTGCGCGGCGTGATCGCCCGCTCGATCGCCGCCGGGTCGATGCAGTAGTCGTCGATGCCGATGTCGGCGAGCACGGGCGTAGCGCCGGCGTGGATCGCGACGTTCACCGTCGCGGCGAAGGTCGTCGGCGTCGTGATCACTTCGTCGCCGGAGCCGATGCCGCTGGCGATCAGCGCCAGGTGCATGCCGGCGGTCGCGGAGTCGAGCGCGATGGCGTGTTTCGCGCCGGTGAACGCCGCGAAGTCCTCCTCGAACCGCCTGACGCGCGGCCCGGGCGCCAGCCAGCCGGATCGCAGCGTCTCGACGACAGCGTCGACCTCGGCGTCCGAGATGTCGGGCAGGTTGTAGGGCAGGAAGCTCTCGTGCTCGTTCAACGCTTGGTCACCGCCACGCCGTCCGAGCCGTTGACGGCAATGCCCGCGGCCTCCAGCACCTGCACGATGTCCTGGCCCTGCTGCAGGGAGCTGCTGAAGACGTGAGAGGTGGTGTTGAACCCGCTCGTGTCGAAGTCCTCCCGGAAGGTCACCGTCACGTCCTGTCCCTGCGCGTCGAGGCTCTGCACGGCGCCCAGCCTCGTGAAGTCGATCACCCGGTCGAACGGGATCGCCGGCCGCTGTTCGGCGAGCGAAGCCGTGACGGCGGCGGTCGGCCGGGGGCTGACGGCCGGCTTGCTCGATGATCCCGACGGCCACAATACAAACGCTATCGCCGCGGCCGATAGCGCCAGGATCGCGGTGATGACGAAGTAGCCGAACCTCGTGAAGATCACGGAGCCATACCTGCGGGCATGGTAGCAGGTTGGGGGTTGGTCGTTGGCTATTGGTTATTGGCCGTTGGCGGGAGGCAGGGGGCGGGAGCGCCCGCCTCGCATGACAAGGCGCTACCATCTGGGAACATCAGGTCGCGACTTCGCGGTGCAGGGCGCTGTGTTCCACGTGGAACACAGCGGACAAGCAGGAGGCGATGGAATGGCTCGGGTACGGCTGAACGAAACGCGAGACCTCCCGGAGGAACATCGCTGGCTGTTCGAGCGCCTGGAAGCGCAGGGGCCGATCCTGAACATCTTTCGCGCGATGTCGCACAGCCCCGTCGCGCTGCGCCGCTTCATGAAGTTCGGCAACTACTTCCTCGCTGAAGGCAAGCTGGACCCGAAGCTCCGCGAGCTGGCGATCCTGCGCGCCGGCTACCTCTGCCGCGCGCCGTACGAATTCTCGCAGCACGTGTCGTTCGGCCGTCGCACCGGGCTGTCGGACAGCCAGATCCGCGGCGTCGCCGAGCCCAGCGTCGCGCTCTTCGACCCGCGGCAGATGGCCGTCCTGGCCTACGCCGGCGAGTTGACCGCCGAGAGCCGCGTGTCGGACGCGACGTTCGCGGCGGTGGCGGCGTTCCTCAACACGGAGGAGATCGTCGAGCTGACGATGGTGACGGGGTACTACAACATGGTATCGCGCATCCTGAACGCGCTGCAGGTGGACATCGATCCGCCGGCGCAGCGGGACCTCGCGGAGGTCGGCGTCGAGTTGTAGGGCGGCCGTTGGCGGGCGCGGGGGCCGGGGCTCGTTGAGCCGGGTCGAAACATGTCAAGAAATCGCCCGCCTGCGTAACCTGTCCGTAACACGGCTTGGCTATGCTCTCCCCATCTACAAGCGCACAGGGGAGGGAACATGACCGAACTACCGATTGACTCGGGCGACACCGCGTGGGTGCTCGCGGCGTCGGCACTTGTGCTCTTCATGACGCCGGGACTGGCGTTCTTCTACGGAGGGTTCGTCCGGAACAAGAACGTCCTCGGCACGATCATGCAGAGCTTCATCACGATTGGCATCGTCGGAATACTCTGGGTCGTCGTCGGCTACTCGCTCACCTTCGGGCCATCGGTTGGCGACTGGGGCCTGATCGGCAACTTCGACTACTTCGGGTTGAAGGGTGTGGGCGCGGCTCCTGACGGGCAGGTGACCACCATCCCGCATGAGCTGTTCATGGCGTTCCAGCTGATGTTCGCCATCATCACCCCAGCGCTGATCACGGGCGCGTTCGCGGAGCGGGCGAAGTTCGGCCCGTTCCTGATCTTCATGGCGGCGTGGTCGCTGCTGGTGTACGCGCCGGTCGCGCACTGGGTGTTCGACTCGGAGGGGTGGATCTTCGCCGACCTGAAGGGGCTGGACTTCGCGGGCGGCACGGCGATCCACCTGAACGCCGGTGCGGCGGCGCTGGCGGCGGCGTTCGTCTTCGGGCGGCGCAAGGGCTATGGTGAGGAGCCGATGGAGCCGCATGACATCACGATGATCGTGCTGGGCACGGGCATCCTCTGGTTCGGCTGGTTCGGCTTCAACGCGGGCAGCGCGGGCGCGGCCAATGGGCAGGCGGCGAACGCGTTCGTGGTGACAACGACGGCCGCCTCCACCGCGGCCATGACGTGGATGTTCATGAGCTGGTGGCTGTCCGGAAAGCCCAGCGTCGTCGGTGCGGCGGCCGGCGCGGTCGCGGGACTCGTGGCGATTACGCCGGCGTCCGGCTACGTGCAGCCGATGGAGGCGATCGCTATCGGCGTGGGCGCCGGCGTCTTCTGCTTCCTGGTGGCGCAGTGGCGCGCGAAGAGCCAGCTCGATGACTCGCTGGACGTGGTTGCCGTACACGGTGTGGGCGGCATGTGGGGCGCGCTGGCGACGGGCATCTTCGCCACGGCGACGTTCGGAGGCATCGACGGCCTGACGAATGGCGGCGGGCTGGACCAGCTCTGGCGACAGGCGGTGGGCGTGGCGGTCGTTGGCCCCTACTCCTTCGTGGTCACGTTCATCATACTCAAGGCGCTGGACCTCACGGTGGGCATCCGCGCGAACGACGAGGACGAGATCGCGGGGCTCGACGTCTCGCAGCACGGCGAGCGGGCGTACGTCTTCGGCGGCAGCGGACCGGTGCTCGGCATCCCGGAGGCCATACCTGTGCACACCATGGCGACGGGCACGCCGCCAGCAGAGCACGCGATGCAGCCAGCAGCGGGCGCGGCCCACTAGCCAGGGGATTGTGACTAAATGAAGAAGATCGAAGCGATCATCCGCCCGGAGAAGCTTGACGAGGTGAAGCACGCCCTTTCGGAGAAGGGGTACGTCGGGCTAAACATCGTAGGAGTGACGGGGCGCGGTGTGCAGAAGGGCATCGTCCATGCCGGCCGCACGGGGCAGGCGTACTCGGTGGATATGCTGCCGAAGGTGAAGTTGGAGATCGTGGTCACCGACAAGGACGCGGAAGACGTGGTAGCGATCATCCAGAAGTCAGCGTGGACCGGCAACATCGGCGACGGCAAGATCTTCATCCTGCCCGTCGACGACGCGATTCGCGTGCGCACAAACGAGCGCGGCGACGTCGCAGTCTGAGCAAGGAACGGCGCGAGTGCGCCGATAGGAACGTCATCCTCTCGTGTATCTTCGCTGTGGCGGCGGGGCGGGAGATGGAGCGGAGGGTAGTTATGGGAGAGGCAGTCGTGAGTTTCTACAAGGCCGAGTACATCTGGATCGACGGCACCAAGCCGACCGCCAAGCTGCGGTCGAAGACGAAGATCGTACCCAAGGGACAGCAGCCGCCGATCTGGGGCTTCGACGGATCGAGCACGAACCAGGCGCCTGGCTCGAACTCAGACTGCGTGCTGAAGCCGGTGTTCATCTGCCCGGACCCGCTCCGCGGCGCGGACAACAAGCTCGTCATGTGCGAGGTGCTGCTGACGGACATGAAGCCGCACCCGACGAACACGCGGGCGGCGTGCGCCGAGACGGCGAAGAAGTACGCGTCGCACGACATGTGGTTCGGCATCGAGCAGGAGTACACGTTCTTCGAGGGCTCGAAGCCGCTGGGCTGGCCGGACAACGGATTCCCGGCGCCGCAGGGTCCGTACTACTGCGGAGTCGGCGCGGACGAGGTGTTCGGCCGCGAGATCGTCGAGGCGCACACGGATGCGTGCCTTGCCGCGGGGATTGCGATCGCCGGCACGAACGGCGAGGTGATGCCCGGACAGTGGGAGTTCCAGATCGGCGTCGCCGGTCCGGTCGCGGTGGCCGACTACCTCTGGGTGGCGCGCTGGCTGCTGTACCGCATCGCCGAGGACTTCGGCGTGAATGCGACGCTGGACCCGAAGCCCGTTCGCGGCGACTGGAACGGCGCCGGCGCGCACACCAACCTCTCGACGAAGGAGATGCGCACCAGCTACGCCCCGTGCGTCGTCGCGGCCGAGGCGCTGGCCAAGAAGCACGACCTCCACATCGCCAACTACGGCTTCGGGATCGAAGGCCGCCTCACGGGCGCGCACGAGACCGCGTCGTACAAGAAGTTCAACTACGGCGTCAGCGACCGCGGCGCGTCCGTGCGCATCCCGTGGCAGGTCGCGCGCGACAAGAAGGGCTACATCGAGGACCGGCGCCCGAACGCCAACATGGACCCGTACGTCGTGACGCGGCTGATCACGGATACCGTCTGCAGCGCGATGGAGGCCAAGGCATCGCGCAACGGCGCGTCGAAGGCGAAGATTCCCGCGAAGGCGGCGGTCCGCCCGAAGACCAAGACGAAGGCGAAGGCCGGCGCGCGGCGGTAGCCGGTCAGCTGACAAAAGAATGCAAGGGGCCCCCGCGAGAGCGAGGGCCTCTCGCTAGCGGGTGGGATCGTCGGGTAGGTCAAACGTCCGCTGCTGATAGAACATGTCGCCAGGGATGGCTCGCGCTTTCGACCAAACGTCGCCCATGATTCTGTGCGCGACGGGATGGTCGGTCGCGAAGATCATGTGGTAGAGCACGTGTCGACCTCGCGTGAGCGGTCCGTATGGATCGACGAACTGGTACCCCAGGTCGTCACGGAGCCGCGCCATGTACAGACCGATGAACCGGGTTCGTCGCGCCGCGATCTCTTCCCCACGTTGAATGCTATCGCGCAGGTGGTCACGCCACTCTTGGTCGCCATAGAATTCGTCGAGTCTTCCCCACAACCGTTCCGACTTGAGCCAACGATTGATGAACATGTCGAACGCGAAGAGGATCAGAAGTTCCACCTTTTCGCCACGAACGCCTCTCCGGTGGTGCGCGAGGGACTTCACAAGCTCCCATTTCGGTTCGACGCCCGTCGAGTCAAGAAAGGCTAATGTTGGCGCGACCCTCGACACATGAGGAAGTACCTGCTCGGGTATGA
>JBBTPG010000229.1:0-1576 GCA_038066315.1 Chloroflexota bacterium
GGCTGCGTTTCGGCCTTCGGACTGATGGGCTTCGTGGGCATCCCGCTGACGATGGTGACGATCTCCGGCCTGCCGATCCTCATCGGCCTCGGCGTTGATTTCGCGATCCAGGTCCACAGCCGTATCGAAGAAGAGACCTTGGCCACGGAGTCCGCGGAGGCAGGGCTCGACCGCACGTTCGTCCGCCTCGGCCCCGCGCTCGCCGTCGCCGGCCTCGCCGCGTGTATCGGCTTCCTCGTGCTCCATCTCTCCGACGTGCCGATGATCCGGGACTTCGGATCGATGCTCGCCGTCGGCGCGGTGATCGTCTTCATCTCCAGCCTGACGCTGATCAGCGGCGTGCTGTACCTCCGCGAGCGCAAGCGCCTCGGCCCCCGCGAACTGCCCGGCACCCGCTTCGAGGTGGAGCGCATCGTCACCGGGCTCACCGGCCGCACCGTCGGGCGCCTGGCGCCCATCGCGGTGATCGCGCTTGCCGTCTCGCTGGGCGGACTCTACGTGAGCCGCAAGATCCCCACGCAGACCGACCCGGAGAAGTTCGTGCCGTCGGGCAGCAGGGTGCTCAAGGATCTGCACCACGTGCGCGACGTCGCCGGCTCGACGAACGAGCTGAACCTGCTCGTCGAAATGCCGGCAGGCCGCCACGTCACCGACCAGGACGTCCTTGACTGGATGCTCCTGTTCGAGGAGCGGCAGCGCGCCGAGCATCGCGATCTCCGTCAGTCGAACAGCCTCGCCTCGTTCACGAAATCCGTGACGGGCGATGCTCCAACGTCGGCGTCCTCCGAGCAGGCGCTCGCGCTCGCCCCGCGGGCGCTCGCCGACAACGTCGTGAACGGCGACCGCACGATGGCATCGATTACGTTCGCGCTCAGCGACCAGCTCACCCTCGACGCTCAGCGGACGCTCACGGAAGAGATCAAACGCGACGCACACCCGCCCGAAGGCGTCACGATCGCTCCCGCCGGCATCAGTGTCATCGGCACCGCCGCCGTCGACGCGATCAGCGACAACCGCGACCTGATGTCGTTCGTCGCGCTCGCCGCGATCCTGGCGACGCTGCTCCTCTGGTTCCGCAACCCCGTCAAAGCAATCGCGCCGCTGATGCCGGTCATCCTCGCGCTGGGCTCCTCGGCCATGCTGCTGTACTTCAGCGGCGTGGAGTACAGCCCGCTCACGTCGATCTCCGGGCCGCTGATCATCGCGATGGGAACGGAGTTCAACGTACTGCTCATGTCGCGCTACTTCGAGGAGCGCGCCACCGGCCTCGACGCGCGCTCGGCCATGGCGAAGGCATCATTGCGCATCGGCCGCGCCATCGCGGCGTCGGGGCTTACCGTGATGGGCGGCTTCGCGGTGCTGGCGTTCAGTGATTTCCCGCTGCTCGACAACTTCGGAAAAGTGACGGCTCTCAACATCGGGCTCAGCCTTGTGAGCACGCTCATCCTGCTGCCGCCGCTGCTCGTTTGGGCCGACGGCGATCACGGTTTCGTGCGCGTCTCAACCGACACAGTGACCGAGTAGCGTCCGCCGGTACAATACGCATCGCTGGCCTCATAGCCAGGGCGACGCACAG
>JBBTPG010000230.1:0-2677 GCA_038066315.1 Chloroflexota bacterium
CGAGTCCACCACCACCACGCTGGTACCGTCGGTTGCGACGCCGATCGGTCGCGCCAGCGTCTGGCTCCCTTCCTTCGGCACATCATATGTCGCAATCAGTGCGCCATCCGCCCCGAACGCCAGCAGCTTGCCGCGCGTCGGGTCTGTCGCCAGCAGCCGGCCATCCGGCAACAGCGCCAGGTAGCCGCGGTCGGTCACCGCCTGGCTGCCCCACGAGTCGACCTTGATCTCGCCCTTCGACTTGAGGTCCTTGTCGAGATGCACGATGCGCTTGTTCCAGAAGTCCGCGACGAAGATGTCGCCGTTCGCCGCCACCGCCAGGCTCGACGGCTCGTTGAATTCCAGCGGGCCGCCCGACGTGCCCTTGCTGCCGAACTGCCGCACGAACTTGCCGTCGCCGTCGTACTCGATCACGCGATTGTTGCCCGTGTCGACGATCAGCACGTGCCCGTCCGGCCCCAGCGCGATATCGCGCGGCCCGAACAACTTCATCGGGTCGCCGCCGGCTTCTGTCTGGCCGCCGGCGCCCCAGTCCTTCACCTTCTTGAGGTCCTTGTCGAGCTTGACCAGCTTGTGGTTCCACGTATCGGCGACATACACCGTCCCGTCCGCCGCGACCGTCATCGACCACGGCTGGTTGAGCTGCACCTCGCCGCCGAAACCGCCCGCCGCCGCGAGGAAGTTGCCCTGCGCGTCGTACTTCTCGACGCGGTTGTTGTTCGTGTCCGCGAAGTACAGATTGCCCGAAGCGTCGAACGCCGCGTCCGAGGGCCCGTTCATCTGCCCCTTTGCCGCGCCGTTGCCGCCGATCACAAGCTGCGTGCCGTCGGTGCGGACGGTCGGGCCCGACGGCGGGGCTGTCAGGTCGCTGAGCCCCTTCGGGAAGAACGCGACGCCATCCACCGTCCCCAGTTCGTTGGGAGGCGTGCGGCGGATCCAGTAGTCCAGCCATGTGCTCAGTGCGCTCTTCGAGAACAGGTCGCGGAAGAAATCGCGCGACGAGTACTTCCCGTCCGCCCCGCGGTACTCCTCCGGGAACCAGCGCCGGTGGTGATACGGCACGCCCTCGTTGTACGCGGCGCCCAGGTTCACGTTCGTCGCCGACTGGCGCGAGATCAGCAGCACCGCGCCCTGCGGCGGCGTGTAGTTCGCGCTGATCGTCGTGTACGACACGCTCTTGTAGTCGCGCAGGTACCACGCCCACGGCCACGTGTAGCCGTCCACCGAGTCGACGACGATCGGCAGGTTCTTGCCCAGGTTCGACTCCTTCGCCGCATTGTCGATCTGGTCGCGCAGCACCGGGATGTCGCCCGATGTCTGGGTGTACACCAGCAGCTCGACCGGCACATCGCCGTGGTCGCGCTTCGCCACGTCGCCGAGCAGTGAGCGCGCGAGGTCCGGATGCCCCCACGACGCCAGCACGCCGGCGCGGACCGAGAACACGGCGAACGCGCACACCGCACCGGTGATCGCCACCTGCATCGCCGTCTTTCGGCTATAGCCCGTATACGCCCAGTACACCGCCACACCCGCGACGACCGCCAGGATCCAGCCGCCCATCGACGCCAGCGTGAACGGACCGACGATCACGAACACCAACACCGACAGCGACGACGCCACGGCCGCGTACGCGAACGGCGCGAGCCGGTCGAACTTCGGCAGCTCCGGCCGCAGGTCCGTCCGCTCCAGCATGTCGCCGACGAACCGCCCGGCCAGCACGGCCAGCGGCAGCGCGATGTGCACGGTGAGCCAGGGCATCTTCTCGCCCGCCACCGTCAGCGCGAACGCCGTGACGACCAGCCAGAACATCAGGAAACGGTTCAGCCGGTCCATGTCGAACGAGAAGATCCCGATCAGCGCGATCGTGAACGGCAGCACGATATGGAACGACGACACTTTCTGAATATCCGGCCCCGGCGGCAGCAGCAGCAGGATCAGGATCGCCAGCATGCCGCCGCCGACCATGAACGCGCTCCGCATCTTCCCCCTGATCGCGTAGTACAGCCCCGCTCCGATCGACAGCGCCAACGGCAGGAACTCGTATACCGGGATCGTGATGAAGTAGTAGTAGTCCGGCTGGTTGCCGCGGCGCACGTCCTGCTGGCTGATCCAGTAGTCCAGCGACCCCCACGACACCGACCAGAAGCCAGGCAAGTTGCTGAAGAACGTCGTCGCCAGCAGGATGAAGGGCACCCAGAAACAGGCGGCGGCGATGGCCCACACCTTCCGGTTCCAGGCCACGCCGATGCCGAGCGACACCAGCATCAGCACGATGATGGACGCTTTTGCGAGGCCAGCCTCAGCGCTGGCGATGTGCGCGTTACCCGAGTCCTGCGCCCGGTTCTTCCACTCGTCGCCCAAGCCCGGCAAGAGCTGGAAGCCCGCGGCGTAGAGCGGCAACGCCAGCGTGCCCATGACGATGATGAGATCAGCTTCGGGCGGCAGCTCGTCCAGGCCGTACTGCTCGCGCCAGTCCTTCGTGAAAGGCCAGACCACGGCCAGGATGAGACCGCCGGGGATCGCCGCGATCTTCAGCAGCGCGTACTGCAGATCCGTCATGTCCGGGCGGGCGGCGCGTATCTTGTCGGCGACGTGGCCCGCGAACAGATACATGAAGAAGAAGATGAACGCCGCCGCCGTCATGAACGTCGTCTCCTTCGTGAGGAAGGAGCCGGCC
>JBBTPG010000230.1:2777-7006 GCA_038066315.1 Chloroflexota bacterium
TGTTCGCCGTGCCGAACGTGAAGAACTGGCGCAGGCCCTTCGAGAACCCGTAGCTGAAGAAGCCGTGCAGGCTCTCGTCGTGGTGCATCGCCCGGGCGCCCAGATTGTAAAACCGCAGCACCGCCGCGATGATGCCGATCAGCCCGTAGGTCGCCACTTCCCAGTACCGGCTCGCGAGCACACTCAGGTGTTCGCGCGTCTGGGCGTTCACCGCAAACGCCTTCAGGCGCTCGCCCGTCGTCCCGCCGTACGGCACATTCGGTTCTTCTACGCTCATTCGTCAGTGACCTCGCCTGTCGCGCCTGATGCTCGATATATCGTAACCGTTCCCGACTGAAACGCTATCGGCAGCGGCGTGAACTTCGCCAGCCCCGCTTCGCCGTACGTACTACGTTCCAACGGGCCGACGTAGACGTAGGTTACGCCGTACTTCTTCAGAATCTCATGCATCTCGTTCGAATCCGCCGCCTTGTACAGCGCATTGACATCCTCGAATCTGCCTGCGCGCGCCTTCGCCGAGCCGCCGCGCCACTGGTCCTCGTGTCCGCCCCAGCCCAGGATCGCAGGGATGCCGGTCGCCGCGGAGATCCGCCCCGCCAGACTGTAATCGTTCCCCACGGCCTCCGCGATCACGAAGTCCTGCCCCTGCGCGCGGTCGTTCAGCCACGCGATGGCCGCTCGCTCGTCCGCCGGATAGTACGAAAGGCCCCGCAATTCGCCGTCCGCCTTGTACGTGCGGTTCATCGTGCCGCCCAGCGGATAGAGCGCCGCCCCGGCCAGCACCAGCGCCGCCGCACCGGCCCAGGCGAGCCGGTACTGCCGCTCCCGCGGGAACGTCGCCCGCCATCGCGATGCCAGGTAGTACAGCGAGAATCCGCCCGCGATCGCCAGCATCATCCACGCCTGGTAGTACAGCTTGAACACGGAGTTCATCCGCGAGTTGAACACGTCGCCCACGTAGAAGAACTCCGTGCCCAGGATCAACAGCAGCGACGTCGATACAAGCGTGAGCACGAACAGCACGCCTTCGCGTTCCGCGGTGTTCGACACCGCTCGCGCAGGGGCGGGGCTCGCCCCGCCCGCGTTCCGCGGATCACCCTCGCCGTCCGCCGTCAACTCCAGCCACAACGCCAGCAACGCCGCCGCCAGCACAGCGCCGAGGAAGATCGCCGTCAGCCACGCACTGCCGCGGTCGCCGATCTGCGCGAACAGGCCGCCCGGCGAATCGCCCAGCTTCTTGCTGTCCATCGCTTGTTCGAACCCGTACAGCAGCACCCATCCGAAGACGACCGCCGCGGCGGGCGCTGCCGCGACCGCTGCCATCCTCCGCGTGACGCGCGCGCGCATCGGCAGCAGCCGCGCGAGGACGAACGGGATCACCACCACGAAGAGCGGCCCCCAGAACAAGAACAGGTGGAACGGCCGCGTCGCCGGTACCGTGATGCCGCGATTCGACACGACCGCGCCGATGCCGTCGGCCTGCGACGTGAAGCTCGTGTAGAACGGCAGATACATCACGATCGCGAGGATCAACAGCGGCAGCGCGAACGACGCCGCCTGCACGAACAGATCGACGGTGATCGCCCGCACGCGCGTGAAGTTGCTGACGAATGCCACCGCCACGACGAGGAACGCCATCGTCGCGATGTCCCACGTGTTCAGGAACGCCAGTCCGCCCACGAGGATCGCTGCCGCGACCAGGGCCACCGGGCGCTCGAGCCAGAACGTGATATCGAGCGGCTCCCGGCTGCGGAAGAGCGACAGCGCCGCGCCGACGACAAGCAGCACGAACGGCAACGCCATCACGTGCGGGTGCAGATCGCCAAGGATGAAGCTGAACATCGGGAACTCGGTGATCGCGCGGAAGTCTTTGTCGTCGAGACGGTAGATGCGCGACGCGTTGAAGAATGCGAAGAAGTCCGACGGGTACCACGAGTGCCTGGCCGCATCGGCCTTCAGCCCCGAAACGTCGACCCAGTCGTAGAAGCCCTTGCCTCCGATGCCGTATGCGGACATGAACTGGAGCACCCACACGAGGTTGCCCATGACCACGAGCATCAAGCCGCCTACGAGCCCGAACACCGGCGGCCGCCAGTTGAACGGTAACATCGAAGCGGGCGCGGCAACCGCGCCCTGCTCGCCGGGCGCAACGGCCTGGCGCTGGCGTCGCTGCTTCGCCGGCCGCGCACCCCGCTCAGGCTTCGGCACCGCGGCTTCTTCCGGCAACGCCGACTCGCGCATCGACACCAGGTTGTAGACGATGCCCGCCGCGCCGACGAGCGCCATCGCCGCGATCATCGCCAGGCCGATGTTGTAGCCGATCTCCGTGTCCACGCCCGCCAGGCGTCCCGTCATCGCGACGATCAGGTAGCCGAAGTAGTAGTACGCGACGGTGTGCCCGGACAGCCATGGGTCCTTCGGCGGAAAGTGGTCCGCGCGCGTCGCGGCGTTGATGAACATCAGGTCCATCGGCTGCTCGGTGCCGCTGATGTTCCCCACCATCGACCGCAGCCAGACCGCTGCCGCAAACACCACGAGGAACAGCACCTCGACGCCGACGATGTACTGCCAGTGTCCCCGCGCCCACTCGGCAAGCGCATCACGCTCGCGATACACGAACACGCCGGAGATCGCCGCAAGCAGCAGCAGCGCGGCCACCATGCCGCCGCCGGAGTTCGGCAGCACGTGCAGGCTGTTGAGCAGCCAGAACGTGTATCCAAGGAAGATCAGCCCAAACGGCTTCGACAGCGCGTAGCCGCGGTCAGGCAGCCGCCGGAACAGCGCAAGGCAGAGCGGCAGCAGGGGTATCCCTACCAACTGGAGGATCAGCCACCATCGGAACGCTTCGCTCATCGACTCCCGTTCACCCGCGCCAACCGTGCGCGTCGATCACGTCCACGATGAGGGATTTCACCCGGTTTACCCCGCACGGTCAATCGCAAGAACCCCGCATCCCGGCGTACGGCCCCGCCTATTGGAACAGGGCTTCGACGAACTCCTCCGCATCGAACGGCGTCAGGTCCTCGGGCTGCTCGCCCGTCCCGATGAACCGCACGGGTATGCCAAGCTGGTCGGAGACCGCGAACACGATGCCGCCCTTCGACGTGCCGTCGAGCTTCGTCAGGCAGAGCGCCGTGATCGGCACCACCTCGGCAAACGCCTTCGCCTGCACCAGCGCGTTCTGGCCCGTCGTCGCGTCCAGCACGAGCATCACCTCGTCCGGCCCTTCCGGCACTTTCCGCTCGATGACGCGCCGGATCTTGCCCAGCTCCTCCATCAGGTTGAACTTCGTGTGCAGCCGCCCCGCCGTATCGATCAGCACGACGTCCGCGTTGCGGCTCTCGGCCGCCGACATCGCGTCGAACACCACGGCGCCCGGATCAGCGCCCTGTTTGTGCGCGACGATGTCGGCGCCGACGATCTCACCCCAGCTCTTGAGCTGCTCGATCGCCGCGGCCCTGAACGTGTCCGCCGCCGCGACCACGACCTTCTCGCCGTCCTCATGATACGCCTGCGCCAGCTTGGCAACGCTCGTCGTCTTGCCGGTGCCGTTCACGCCGACGACCAGGATCACCGCGGGCCGGTCCGAAGGCGGTGCTTCCTCTTCGCCCCAGATGCGGCCCTTCTCCCCGCCCGTCCGCAGGATCGCCACAAGCTCCTCTTTGAGGATCGCCTTCACCTGCTCGCCGTCCTTGATGCGCTCCTTCTCGACGCGCATCTGCACTTCGCCCAGGACCTTGTGCGTCGTCGAAACGCCCGTGTCCGCGCCGATCAGCAACTCCTCCAGCTCGTCCCACACCTGTTCATCGATCTTGCCTCGATCGAAGATGCCGGAGATGCTGCTGAACCAGCCTTTGCGCGTCCGTTCAAGCGCCTGCTCGGTCTTCTCGTCGGTCTCTTTCGTGCGCTTGAAGATGCGTAGCAGGTCGATCCTCCTTGTCGTCGCGCCATTCTATCCGCTCCGCTCCCGGCATCGTAGGGGTCCGCCATCCGCGGTCGCGCACACGCCAGCGGATCTGAGACTGTGCTGCGCCGGGAGATACAAGGGGCGCGGCCTTCGGCCAACCCCTCTTCTCTACGGGCCGTAGACACGACGTGAAGAGGGGATCGCATTTGTCAGCTGAGCAACACGCGGGCAGGGCGAGCCCTGCCCCTACGCGACGTTGCATCTTCGGTTCCGCAGTGTTCCAGGTATCGAGAGAGAGGCTGGGTCGCCGCAGGAGACGGGT
>JBBTPG010000230.1:7106-19081 GCA_038066315.1 Chloroflexota bacterium
GTGATGATGATGAACTGCGTCCGCTCCGACAGCGCCCGCAACTCCTCGACGAACCGCCCAACGTTCGCCTCGTCGAGCGCCGCATCGACCTCATCGAGCACGCAGATCGGCGACGGGTTCGCCTGCAGCAGCGCGAACAGCAGCGCCACCGCCGTCAGTGATCGCTCGCCGCCCGACAGCAGCGCCAGCGACCCCAGCTTTTTGCCCGGCGGCTGCGCGACGATCTCGACGCCCGGCAGCCCGTACTCGTCCGTCTCGCCCAGCTCCAGCCGCGCCGTGCCTCCGCGGAAGAACGCGCTGAAGTAACGCTCGAACTCCTGGTTCACCGTCTTGAACGTTACGCGGAACCGCTCGCGGATCTCCGTCTCCAACTCCGTGATCGCGTCGTTGAGCTGCGCTTCCGCCTGCTGCAGGTCGCCGAGCTGCCCCGTCAGGAAGTCGAACCGCTCGCGGCTGTCCGCGTACTCTGTTGCCGCCTCTTCGTTGATCGGCCCCAGCGAGCGGATCGTGGCGCGCAGGTCGGCGATGCGGTCGCGCACTTCCACCGGGTTGATCGTCGAACCACCGCGCACCGGCGGCAGCTCGGGCGCGCCGCCGTCTTCGCCAGAGCGCAACCACGTGGGCAGGTCGCCCGCCGCCTGCGCCGGCGCGTACGCTTCCGCCGGCTCGTACTCCGGCTCGACTTCGGGCTCAGGCAGCCGCTCGATCTCGCCCTGATCCGTCGCGACGAACCCTTCCGCTTGCAGGCTCTCCCGTAACGACTCCAGCTCGTCGCGCCGCATCCGCACGTCGTTCTCCGCATCGACGAGCGCGCGCTCCGCCGTCCGCAGCTTCTCGTTCGACTCGGCGAGCTGCGCCGTCATCGAGCGCTCCCGCGATTCGAACTGCGCCAGCTCCCGTCGCGCGGGCTCCAGCTCGCGCCGCAGCGCGTCGACCTCCGCCGCCTTCGCCGTCAGCTCGCGCTCCGTGGTCGCCAGTCGCGAGGCGATCGTCTGCGCCTCGTCGTGTGACTTGGCGCGCTGCTCTTCCTTCTGCGCGATCTGCCGCGCCAACCGCTCGCGCGCCAGCCGCTCGCCCGCGGTCGCCTGCCGCTCAGAGCGGTACACCCCATCCAGGTGCGACACGTTTGCCGCGTGCTCGGCTACCTTCGGCGCAAGCGACGTCCGCTCCGACTCCAGCGCGTCGATCGCGACCCGCTCCTGCTCCTCGCGCACGGCCGCATCGCGCGCTTCTTGCGCCGTCGCCTCTCGCGCGGCTTCGTCGCGCTCGCGCTGCGCCAGCAGCGATGCGATCTGTTCCTCGCGCTGACGCCCGCCGTTTGCGATCGCGCGCAGCCGCGCCCGATACGGCGCCAGTTGCGCCGTCGAAACCGCGACCTCCGCGTCGATGAGCCCCTTGCGTGCGCGCTGGTCGTCGATCGCCGTCGCAAGCTCTTCGACGCGTCGCTGCGCTTCCCGTTGCCGCCGCGCCGCTTCCCGCAACGCCGCTTCCCGCTCCTCGAGCAACGGCCGCAGCCGCGCCAGCTCCAGTGGCCCATCGTCCAGCTCGCGCTCGCGCATGAACGCGGCCTGCACCGTCGACATCGATCCTGCCGCGACCGAGCCGACCGGCCGCACCAGCACACCGTCCAGCGTCGCTACGGCGCTCGCCAGCCCGCGACGCACGACGCGCTCCGCCAGCGCGATGTGTTCGACGATCACCGTCCGCCCCAGCAGCGTGTCGATGAGTTTCCGATATTTCGAGTCGCACCGCACCAACCCCGAGGCCACGCCGATGATGCCGCGCTCCTTGATCAGGTGCAGCGGCCGTTGCTCCTGGAAGCTGTCGAGCGCGTACATCGTCGCGCGGCCCGCGTCGCCGGCGAGCAGCAGCTGCACCGCCGCGGTCACGTCCGTCTCGCGCTCCATCACGATCGCGAACAGGTTCTCCGCGAGCGCCGCTTCAATCGCCTTTTCGAGCCCCGGCGGCACCCGCAACACCTGCCCCACGAGCCCCAGCACGCCGCGAAGCTCGATGTCCTGCGGCACCGTCTCACGCTTGATCACGCCGCCCGCCTCAAGGACTGCTCGTATCCCGGCGTCCGGCGCCTGCGGGCGCACGTCCAGCGTCTCCATCATCTCCAGCCGCACCGCCACCGCGTCGATCTGGCTGCGCAGCGCGCGTAACTCCTCCTCGATCGCCGACTCCTCGCGGCGGTACTCCGACGCTGCCTCGGTCTCCTTCGCGCGGTCGGCGGTCGCCCGCTCCAGCTGCGGCCGCGCCAGCGTCCGCTCCCGCGCGATGCGCGCGTACTCCGTCGCCCACGCTGCCAGCTCGTTGATCACCTTGCGGCGATCTTCGATCGATGCGTCGCGCTCGCGCCGCAGCCTCGCCACCGTGTCGGCACTCTCCGTGATCCGCCGCGAACGTTCTTCGGTCGCGGCCAGCGCTCGCGCCGCGGCCTGCTCGCTCGCCAGGGCCGCACGCTGCACGCGCAGGAGCTCCTGCTCGACCTCCGCCAGCCGCGCGCGATGCGTTGCCAGCTCCGCGCGCGCCGCGCCCAGCTGCGCCTCGAGCTCCGCGGTCTCCGCCAGCGGACCGGTCGCGTCTTGCGCAGCTTCGTCGCTCCGCAGCGACGCCAGCTCCGCCGTCAGCTCCTCCAGCCGCTGCGCCAGCATCTTGCCGCGCTCCGTGTCCAGCGCGGTCCGCCGCTCCAGGTCGCGCACGTAGTCCTGCATCGTGCGCAACCGCCCGTCGCGAGCGCCGATCTCGCGCTTGCGCTCGTCGATGGCCGCGCGCAACTGCAGCAGACCGTCGTCGCAGGCTTTCGCTTCCGCCTGCACCTGCTCGAACGCTTCGCTGCGCTGATCGTGCGTCGTGATCGCCGCCAGGAGCAGGCTGTTGATCTCCTGCCACTGGTGCGCGTACCAGACGTGCAGCGTCGCCGCCAGCTCGCGCGCCAGGTCCTGGTACTTGACCGCCCGCCCCGCCTGCCGCTCGAGCTGGTTGATCCGCGGCTCGATCTCGCGCACCAGCATGCGCACGCGGTCGGTGTTCTCACGCGTCTGCTTCAGCTTGTGCTGCGCGTCCTCCAGCTTGCTCCGGTACAGCCGCACGTCCGCGGCTTCTTCGATGAGCGCGCGGCGGTCCTCCGGGCGCAGGCTGAGCACCTGCTCTACCATGCCCTGTCCCATGAACGCGTAGCTGTTTTGACCCACTTGCGCGCGCATGAACAACTCAATGACATCGCGAAGGCGCACCTTCGAGTTGTTGATCAGGTAGTCGTTCTCGCCGCTGCGGTACGCCCGCCGCGTGACGACGACTTCATCGAACTCGATTGGCAGCCAGTGCCGGCTGTTGTCGAGCGTGATGCTCACTTCGGCCACGCCCATGGGCGCGCGCTTGTCGCTGCCGGCGAAGATGACGTCTTCCGTCTTGCGTGCGCGCAGCGCCCGGCTCGCGTGCTCGCCCAGCACCCAGCGCAGCGAATCGGCGACGTTCGTCTTGCCCGTGCCGTTCGGCCCGACGACGCACGTCACGCCCGGCGCGAACTGGAGTTGCGTCTTATTCGCAAAGCTCTTGAAGCCCTGGACGTCGAGCCGCTTAAGATACAACGAGCTGTTCTCCCTCGGTCGTCTCTATCTCGTCGAGTGCCCGCTGCGCCGCCTGCTTCTCTGCCATCTGCTTGCTCCGCCCCTCCCCCTTGCCCAGGCTGCGTCCGCCAACCATCACCTGCACGGTGAAGCGGCGCGCGTGGTCCGGCCCCTCCGTGTGCAACAGCTTGTACGAGGGCGTCGTCTGCCAGCGCGACTGGACCACTTCCTGCAACTTGGACTTCGGGTCGTACGGCATGCCGCTCTTGCGCAGCCCCGCCAATTCTTCGGCCAGGCTGCGCTTCACGAACGCCCGTACCTTCGCGATGCCGCCGTCCAGGAAGATCGCACCGACCAGCGCCTCGTACGTGCGCGCCATGTTCGTCGGCCGCTTGCGGCCGCCTGCCGCGTCCTCGCCGCGCCCTAGCTGCAAGTAGTCGCCCAGCTCCAGCCGCGACGCCGCGCGCGCCAGCGTGTCACGCCGCACCAGGTGCGCCCGCAGCTCCGTCAGCTTGCCTTCGTCGACATCCGGGTACTCCACGTACAACTGCTGCGCCACGACGACGCCCAGCGCAGCGTCGCCGAGGAATTCGAGCCGCTCGTTCGAGCCCACGTCGATGCCAGGGTTCTCGTTGAGGTACGACGTGTGGATCAGCGCCTGTTTCAGGAGGGTCGGATTCTTGAACTTGAGATGGAGCCGGGCCTCGAGCGATCTCCAGTCGGGCAACTGCCTACCTCTCGTCGCGCGGGGCTGTGGAGCCACTGGCGGCCTGAAAATGGCGACGACCGCATCGAGCGGTCGCGGAGCGCAGCCATCCAAAAGGGGGACGGGCGTCTGGCCCGGCGAGAGATGGTTCACCATCCCACCGCCGATCGCATTCCTCCCGCTCCGTTCGTTTGCGGCCATCGGGGTTCCTTCCCCACGCGTCCGCCGATCCAATTGAACCCACACAGCCGCCAGGCCGCCCCGATCATAGGTACCATTCGGTCGGACTGTCAAGCCGACCGTCAGCCTATACTGCCAGCGATGACAATCGGCGACGCATCTCCCGCCCGCCTGCGCCGCGATCTGCTCGCGCACCTGCCCGGCTCGACGCTTGACGCTGTCGAGCGCATCGTCGCGGCCGGTGCGGCACACGGTGACGTCTATGCCGTCGGCGGCGCCGTCCGCGACTTCCTTCTGGATCGCTCAGTCGTCGACGTCGATCTCGTTATGGAGTGCGACGCGCCCGCCGTCACGTATGCCGCGCTGCCAGACGCGAAGATCCTCGCGCACACGCGCTTCCGCACCGCCAGCGTCCCCATCGGCGGCGTCCGCATTGACGTCGCGACCGCCCGCGACGAGACCTACGCCCGTCCCGGCGCGCTGCCGGCCGTCGCGCCCGCGGACATCAACACCGATCTCCGCCGCCGCGACTTCGCCATGAACGCCATCGCGCTCCGCCTTTCGGGCGGTCCTGCGCTCCTCGACCCGTGCGGCGGCATCGACGATATCGCCGCGCGCCGTATCCGCGTGCTCCACGACGCCTCGTTCCGCGACGATCCGACGCGCATCTTCCGCGCCCTCCGCTATGCCGCCCGCCTCGACTTCACGCTCGACCCGCACACCGCGGATCTGCTCGCGCGGAGCGTTCATTACATCGACGCGATCGGCGGCGAGCGTTTGCGCCGCGAGATCGAGTTGATGATCGCTGAGCCTGCTGCCGGCGCCGCACTTGAGGCAGCGCAACGCGCCGGCGCCCTGCAAGTCGCGCACCCCGCGCTGACGTGGGACAGCGGCAAGAGCGAAGCGCTCGCGGATCCCGTCGTGCCCCGCGTGCCCTTGCTGCCATACGGCTTCGCGCTGCTCGCCGCCGGCTCCTCACCTGACGATGCGCCGCTCATCGTCGCCCGGCTCAAGCTCAAGCGCGACGAAGCCGCCGCCGTCACCGCCATCGCCTCGATGCGCAAGGTCGCGCAGACGCTCCGCCGCCCCGACGCGAAGCCCTCCGGCGTCGTCCTGCTGCTCGATCGCTTCCCCCTCGCTGCCGTATCAGCCCACGCTGCCATAGAGCCGGACACGATTGCCCGGCGACTGGCCCTGCGCTACCTTGAAGAATGGCGCCACATCAAGCCTGCGCTGAACGGCGAGCAACTGATCGAGTTGGGCGTTCCGGCCGGGCCGCAGGTGCAGCGCGCCCTCCAACTCCTCCGCGCCGCACGGCTCGACGGCTGGGCGACCGACCGCGATGACGAGCAAGCACTCGCGCTGCGATTCGCCAAGAGCATCCGCGATTCCGCCGACGCGAAGGCGCAGATTGAGTTGAACCTCAACTGAACTGGAACCCATGAGCCCCGACGCCGAAGCCCTGGTCTACACCTGCGCCGTCTGCGATGAGCAAGCCGAAGCCGCTATGACAGCGGCGTGCAACTGGTGCAACAGCCGCTACCACCTCAACCAGCGCAATGACGTCGAGGCCAAAGACTGCGGCCAGGTCTGGGTTGACGAGCAGTACTTAGCGCTGCAGTTTGCCTGCAACACCTGCCTCACCGCCGCCGATCGCGTCTCGCAGCCGGCAGCACGGCAACCCGCGCGCTCGACGCTCCGGCGCGCGGCCGACGCCCGCCCTCGCCGCTACAAGAGGCGGGCATGAGCGCTTGCCATACTGCGCATCACGGCATAGCGAACCGCCGCCGCGTGCGGTACCCCCTGGCGCGCTGATGGCGAAGAAGCAAGCCCGGCAGTCAGCGTCCGGAACACCTGCAGCTCAATCCGCGGCCACGGCCCCCGGTCGCCGCCCGCGCACCCGCCCCGACTGGCGCTGGCGGTCCTTCCCCGTGTTCGCCGCGTTCGTATCGGGCCTCCTCCTCGCCTTCCTCGTCAACGAAGGCTCCGTCAACCCCGTCGCGTTCGTCCTCCAGATCGCCGCGCTGCTTGGCGTCGGCTACAGCCTCGCCCACCTCTTCGTCACCAACGTCATCGCCGCCGGCCGCCGTCGCCGCGCTGATCCCGATGGCGATACCGAAGACGTCGTCGTCTACCCCGGCGAAGAATAGCCGCGCCCTGGGAGGTGGTCCTAGCGTCCTCACGCCGCGCGCGGGCAGGGCGAGCCCTGCCCCTACACGATCTGCGCCTCCGTCCGACGGATCGCTACGCGTGGACTTCAGTGCGCGGGGCTGCCCCATCGCCATCCGCGCGACCATCGGTGCATCACAACTCCCGCGCCAACCACGCCACCCCCGCCCGCTCGCACGGCCATTCCGCGCGCAACCGCGGCCCGTACCCCAACCGGATCCAGAAGTACGTCGCGATCCCGTGCACGGCCGGCGCCGGCGCGTACACAACGCGCACGCCCGCCGCTCGCAGTTCATCCTCGACCGCCGACGCCGCGCTCATCCCCGACCCGCGCCGCGCCTGCTCCGGCGGCGTCGCGATGATCTCGATGATCGCGGATCGGCGCCGCGGCGCGTCCACGCGATACACCACCAACCCCGTATCGTCGCCGTCACGCACGATGATCCGTGCCCGCAGCGACCGCTCCACGCGCATCCGCTCGACTAGCGACAAACCCGGCCCCGCGCCGCTGACGCCGCCATACGCCACGGACGCCGCGACGGACGTCAGCCACCCGTCCAGCCACGCGACATCGGCATCAACGACGGGACGCAGCGTCAGCATCACGCCGGCGGACGCGCCACAGCCGCCGGACGGTCGAGCCACTCCGTCACCTCGCCGGCCAGATCGCGCAGCGGCACTTCGCGCAGTTCGCAGGACGGCAGCGACCGGACGATCGCATCACCGTACTTCCGGCTCCGGAACCGCCTGTCGAGCACCACCATCACGCCGCGGTCCGTCTTGCGCCGGATCAGCCGCCCGAACCCCTGCTTGAAGCGCAGGATCGCCTGCGGCAGCGCGTACTGCTCGAACGGCGTGTCGAACAGCTCCGACCGCGCCTTGTACACGGGGTCCGACGGCACCGCGAACGGCAGCCGCGCCATGATCAGCAACGACAAGGCATCTCCGGTTACGTCGACCCCCTCCCAGAAGCTCGCCGCGCCCAGCACGACCGTCCGCTGGCTCTCTTTCAGCGTCGCCAGCAACTGCCGCGGCGGGCCGTCGATGCCCTGACCCAGCACCAGGATCTCCTGCTCCTCGAGCTGACGCTTGATCCCCTGGTACGCCGCGCGCAATCCGCCGTGCGACGTGAACAACACCAGCGCCCGCCCCTGGCTCGCCTGCACCAGCTCAATGATCGCCGTCTGCAGCGCCGCCAGATATCCCTGCTGGTCCGGCTCCGGCATGTCGCTCGGCGCCAACATGAGCGTCGAGCGCTTGTAGTCGAACGGCGACCCCAGCAGCAGCTCACGCGAGTCCTCGAACCCCAACCTGCCCTTGATGTAGTCGAAGTTATCCTCGGTGCTCAGCGTCGCGCTCGTCAGCACCACGCTCTCCTTCGAGCCGTACAGCCCCGCCCGCAGCGTCTCCGCCACCGACAGCGGCGCGCTCGACAGCGAAGGCGACGCGTCGCGCCGCCCCATCGTCAGCCAGCAGATCGTCTCCCGGTCGTCCTTGCCGATGATCCGGGAC
Organism: Chloroflexota bacterium; assembly: GCA_038066315.1. Taxonomy (GTDB): domain Bacteria; phylum Chloroflexota; class Dehalococcoidia; order DSTF01; family JACRBR01; genus JANXYW01. The sequence goes on from JBBTPG010000230.1 coordinate 15,246, forward strand.
AGCCCTTCGCGAAGGACCTCGCCGTCGTCGAGCAGGTCCGCCGCTTCCGCGACCACCGCATCGCGGTCCAGCACGTCGTTCGGTTCAGCTTGCGACAGCGCTTCGTGCAGCTCTTCCACGACGCCGGCGACTTCCGCCAGCATCTCCTCCGTCTCGAACCAGCCGGCTTCGACATCCGCCCAGTCCGGCTGCACGCGCATGCCCCGATTGATCATGATCCGCTCGTCGTAGTCGCTGCGCCCGCTGCCGTGCTGCTGCCCGAACGCCTGCAGCGCCCGAAAGAACGCCGGCACCCGGTCGCGCGCCCGCGCCGCTGCTTGCGACAGCGTCCGCGCCAGCGACTGCAACTGCGGCGCCGGACCGATTGCCTGCTGCGAAACGCGCGTCGCCGAAGCTATCGACGCGACGAGGCCGGCCTCGCGCTCGCGCAGCGTGCGCGCGTGGACGCGGTCCAGCCAGGACATGACGTCGACCTCCGACGCGGAGAAGCCAAACTGGCTTGTCGCTTCCTCTTCTATATGGTGCGCCTCGTCGATGACCAGGTGCTGGTACTCCGGCAACACATTGCCGCCCGTCGCCACGTCCGATAGCAGCAGCGCATGGTTCACCACCAGCAGATGCGCCGCTTCAGCCTGCTTCTTCGCCCGATACAGGAAACACGACCCGTCCCGCACGTACACGCACTGCATCGAGAGACACCCGCCCTCGTGCGCACTGACGCGACTCCACGCGGCGTCTTCTTCGCGACGCAGATTCAGCTCGGCCCGGTCGCCCGTGTCCGTTTGGCCTAACCAGAACAACAAACGGACCGCCACGCGCGTCTCTTCGATCGACATCGAGCCTAGCCGCCGCGCGCCCGCCCAGCGCAACAGGCAGAGGTAGTTGCGCCTCCCTTTCAGCTGCGCCACCCGCAGGTCGTCATGCGCGATGCCCGCCTCCGCCAGCAGCCGCCGCGCGATCGGGATGTCCTGCGACATCAACTGCTCTTGCAGGTTGATCGTGTTCGTCGACACCACCGTCCGCGCGTTGTTCCGCACCGCGTGCAGCGCCGACGGCACCAGGTACGCCAGCGACTTCCCGACGCCCGTCCCCGCCTCCACGATCAGCCGGTCGCCCTCGGCGATCGCCTCGCCGACCGCCCGCGCCATCGCCGCCTGCTCCGGCCGCTCCTCGAACTGCTCGACCACGCCGCGCGCCACACCCGCGCCGATCAGCCGCACCGACTCCTCCGATGGCACGACGGTGCGCTTCGACGACGGCGGCCGCACATCGGCGATCTCCCCCGGCGCCTTCACGAAGCCGTGCACGATGCCCGCGCGCTCGGTAGCGCCCGTCTGCCAGGGCACCTCGTTCGCGATCTCCTGGAACAGATGCCGCAGCGTCCAGTCGCTCGCCGACGCGATCCGCTCCACCTCCGCGATCAGCTCTGGCGGCGATTCGACGAGCCGCTGCCGCAGCGCCGCGAACACGCGCATCGCCGCGTCCGCATCCGCCATCGCGCGGTGCCGGTTCGTAAACTTCAGGCCCAGATGGTCGGCGATCGCGCCCAGCGTGTGCTGCCGCAGGCCCGGCAGCAGCAGGCTCGCCAGCTCGAACGTGTCGTACGTCGGCCCGAAGACCTGCACGCCCTTCCGCTCGAGGAACGTCGTGTCGAACGTCGGATTCTGCCCGACGAACGCATCCATGCCGATGAACCGCTCGACTTCCGCCGCGATGCTGCCGAAGTGCGGCGCCGTCTCCAGCGCCGCCGGGTCGATGCCGGTGAGCATGGCAATGCGATACTCGAGCTTGCGCCCCGGGTTCACGAGCGTCTGATACGTGTCGAGCACGCCGCTCGCGTCGAAGCGGACCGCGGCGACTTCGATGATCTCGTCGGTATCCGGGTCGAGTCCGGTCGTTTCGAGATCCAGGGAGACATACGGCAAGGGTGTGGGCCGGTCTAGTAGCTCATCCGCGGCAGCCGGATCCCCGGCCGCCCGCGACGCTCCGATTCTACCACGGCCCCCAGACGGGCGTTTTCGCCCCGACCCGGATTCGACTCCCGCATATCACAGCTTCGAAGCGGCGCTGAATTGGGCTTCCTGCCGCTTAACCGCCCGGGCCGAACTGACGATCATTCCCCAGAGGAGGACCCCCATGCCTGCACTCAAAGCTCTCGCACCGCTCGACCAGTCGTCTCGCGACCGCATCCTGCTGCCGCACCTGCTGAAGCTGTCGCAGGCCACCGGCGCGACCATCCACCTGCTGCACGTCGTCCCGGTCGTGAGGTCGCTGACGCCTCACGCCATCCGCTCGGCCGAATCCTACGTCGACGCATTCGAGGCGCAGCTCAAGGCGCAGCGCGTCGACGCGCACGCCATCGTGCGCAAGGGCGACCCCGCGACCGAGATCGTGAAGGTCGCCGCGGAGTACGCGGTCGACTCGATCGTCATGGGAACGCGCGGCCGGCGCGGGCTGAACAAACTGTTCCTCGGCAGCGTCGCCGAAGAGGTGATGAGCCATTGTCCCTACCCGGTGACACTGATCAACGAGGCAACGACCCGCACCGTGATGGACGAGAAGATCTGGACGCAGTCGTCGTACATGGCCGGCGTCATCTGGAACAAGGTCGCCCGCGGCTACTACTCCGAGAGTCAGGCCATGGCCGAGATGCAGCGACTGGAAGCGGCCGGCCTCGACCACGACGTGATGGAGGCCACGTACACCACCCTCAAGCAAAGCGGCGCGCCAGCCACGTGGCTCGACGTCGATTTCCAGCGCGAAACGCTGCAGCAGTTCGCACCTGAGCAGTCAGAAGACGAGACCGCCGCGGCGTGATGCCCTGGCCATGATCCGCGAAGAGCACGAAGAGCACGAGGCTCGTGCTCCCAACGCTTCGTTGGTGGATCGTTCCCCTACGTTGCCAGCCCGGGCGCGGCCTGCTCCAGGCTGTCCTCGGTGAAGTACGTGAGGTTGTTCTGGAGCAGCCCGTGGTGCGCGTGGAAGCGCCGCGCGTGCAGCTCGCGCAGCATATCGTCGGGCGTGCGCAACTCCTGCTCGAACACCGTGCAGTAGAAGCCAATGCCCGACGTCGAGTGCGCGTCGCTGCCGCCCGTCACCGGCTTGCCCAGCACCGAAGCCACGCGCAGCGCGAAGAGGTTCTCGCGCGGCGTGTTCGCGCCGTTCAGCGCCTCGATGGCGTCGACGAGCCCGAACACCGGCATGCGCTCCGCAGCCTGTTCGGGCGTCATCGTGAACGGCTCTTTGCCCTGCTTGCGGAAGTACACCGGGTCGAACCAGTGGCGGAACGGATGCGCCACGACCATGTACCCGCCGACCTCGTCGAGCACGCGACGCAGCTCCTCCGCCCGCCGGATGCCGCCGACGTACGCCTTCAGCCCCACGACGATCATGTGGCCGAGGTCCGTCGACACCTCCATGCCGTTGTTGACGAACAACGGGCTGTGCCGCTCGCGATATTCATTGAGCTTGTACGTGTCCCAGAGCCGGTCGTGCTCGGTGATGTTGACGCCGGTCAGCCCGCGCTTCTTCGCTTCCTCCGCCAGGTCCTCCGGGCTCAACCCGCTGTCCGAGGCCCCCGCCGTCGTGTGGATGTGCATATCGACGATGGTTCCAGCCATATCGCCGGAGTATATCAGCGGCCCATCCTACGCTCGACGCGCGTAGGTGGGGCGCGTTTGTTCGACGCGCCGCTGCCGAAGATCAACTCACGAGCAGTCGGTGGCGTTCCGCGGGAAGAGGTCCGCCATCGCCGTCAGGTCAAGGATGGTGATGGCGTTGCCGGCGCCCGGCAACTCAGGGCAGACCGCTGCAGTCGTCACCGAACGAGCGCAGGT
>JBBTPG010000231.1:0-2297 GCA_038066315.1 Chloroflexota bacterium
GGCAACGAGTACATCGACTACGTCGGGTCGTGGGGGCCGCTGATCCTCGGCCACGCGCACCCGTCGATCGTGCAGATCCTGCAGAAGGCCGCCGAGCGCGGCACGAGCTTCGGCGCGACGACGGAGCTTGAGGTGGAGCTGGCGCGGCTGGTGTGCGACGCCGTGCCGTCGATCGAGCGCGTGCGCTTCGTCAACAGCGGCACCGAGGCGACGATGTCGGCGCTGCGCCTGGCGCGCGCGTTCACCGGCCGCGACAAGATCGTGAAGTTCGAGGGCTGCTACCACGGCCACTCCGACGGATTGCTCGCGAAGGCGGGGTCGGGCGTCGCGACGCTCGGGCTGCCGGACAGCGCGGGCGTGCCTGCATCGTTCACGGCGGAAACGCTGCTGGCGCCGTTCAACGACCGCGCGGCGGTCGAGCGGCTGTTCGCGGAGCGCGGTGCCGAGATCGCGGCGCTGATCGTCGAGCCGGTGCCGGCGAACATGGGGCTGGTGCTGCCGGCGCCCGGCTTCCTGCGGTTGCTTCGCGAGATCACGTCGGCGCACGGCGCGCTGCTGATCTTCGATGAGGTGATCACGGGGTTCCGCCTGGCGTACGGCGGCGCGCAGTTGTACTACGGCGTCGTGCCCGACCTGACCTGCCTGGGCAAGGTGATCGGCGGCGGCCTGCCGGTGGGCGCGTACGGCGGCCGAGCCGACATCATGGCGATGATCGCGCCGAGCGGGCCCGTGTACCAGGCGGGCACGCTCTCGGGCAATCCGATGGCGATGGCGGCGGGCATCGTGACGCTGCGCGTGCTGGCGAACGAGGGTGTGTACCGCGGCCTGGACGCGATGGGCGAGCGGCTCGCCGCCGGGCTGCGCTCGGCCGCGGAGGAAGCGGGTGCGGCGCGCGTGACGGTCACGCAGCTCGGGTCGATGATGACGATCTTCTTCGCGGCGGAGGCGCCGCACGACTACGCGTCGGCCAAGCTGGCCGATACGGCGCGCTACGGCCGCTTCTTCAACGCGATGCTCGAAGCCGGCGTCTACCTGCCGCCGGCGCAGTTCGAGGTGATGTTCGTGTCGCTCGCGCACCAGCAAGCGGATCTGGACCGCACGATCGCCGCCGCGCGGCTGGCGTTCGCGGCTGCGAGTGGATAGTTGCTAGTGGATAGTGAATAGACCATTTCGGAGGGGACGCAGACTCATGGAGCGTGTGCAGTCTTATCGGGATCTCATCGTGTGGCAGAAGGCAATGGATCTGGTCGTCGAGGTGTACCGAGTTTCTTGCCGCTTCCCCACATCGGAGCGATGGCGCTTGGTGGATCAGATCAGCCGTGCGGTTGTCTCCGTTCCCGCGAACATTGCTGAGGGACAGGGACGAGGCACGTCGAAGGACTTCGCACAGTTTCTGGCGATCGCGCGCGGCTCGTTGAACGAAACTGAGACATACCTGATGCTCGCCGTGCGTCTTGGATATCTCGCCACGGAAAAGATCGAGCCCGCCCTTGCCCTGCTGACGGAAGTGAGCAAGATGCTCGGGGCTCTGCGTGCGAAGGTGCTTCAGCACGCGCGTTGATGTTCCACGCTAGCCACTAGCCACTAGCCACTATGCACTAGCCACTGTCCACTCGCCCGTCCCGATATACTGACCGCGCATCTGACGGGCGCATCGCCCGCACGGGAGGTCGCACGACATGATCGGACACTTGGTAGGGACGGTGCGGCGGAACCACGCGCTGGAGCACGCGACGATCGCGGTGCTGCTGCGGCGGATCGGCCACGATATCCGCATGGTCGGCCGCGCGACACGTGACGGCTACTACCTCTACGCCGACGTGCCGACGGAGCTGCTCGAAGAGTCGACGCGCGAGGCGCTGTCCCGGTTGAAGTCGGGCGAAGGGCATCTGGCGGTATCGTCGCTGTGCGGCACGAATCTCGCGGTGGCGGGCGCGCTCGCGGGCGCGGCGTCGCTGGTGACGATGGGCAGCGCGAACAACCGCGCAGCGAAGCTGCCGAACGTGATCCTCGCGTCGATGCTGGCGGTGATCGCGGCGCAGCCCGTCGGCCGGATGGTGCAGCGCTACCTGACAACGAGCCCCGATCTCTCGGACACGGAGATCGTCGGCATCAAGGCGAGCAGTCGTGGCGGCGCGAGATTCCACAAAGTGCAGACGTCGCGCCGCGGCGGCTAGCGGCATGCGCCCCGCCACGGCATCCCCCACAATGCGCAGCGAGCCCCCGTAGCTCAGTGGACAGAGCACCGGACTTCTAATCCGATGGTCGCAGGTTCGAATCCTGCCGGGGGTGCCAGA
>JBBTPG010000232.1:0-2425 GCA_038066315.1 Chloroflexota bacterium
CGGCTGGGCGATGTAGTAGCCCTGCGCGTAGTCGACGCCATACTCCTTCAGGAGCCGCACCGTTTCGCCATCGCCGACGAACTCGGCGATCGTCATCTTCCCCAGGCCGCGAGCGACGCTGACGATCGCCTGCACGAGGTGCTGGTCGACCGTGTTGCCGGCCAAGTCCTGGACGAAGCTCCCGTCGATCTTCAGGTAGTCGACGGGCAGATGCTTGAGTTGCGAGAACGACGAGAATCCGACGCCGAAGTCATCGAGCGCGAACCCGCAGCCCATCGCCTGGAGCGTCCGCACGAACGTTTGGGCTTCTCCGATATTCGCGATCGCGGCCGTCTCGGTCACTTCCAGCACGAGGTTGGCGGGGTTGACGCCGTGAAAGATCAGATCTTCCTGGATGATGGTCAGCAGTTCACCGTCGGCGAACGCCCTGCCTGAAAGGTTCACTTCGAGCCGAATCGGATGGCCGGCGGCCTCGTGTTCAGCCAGAAGCTGGATCGCGCGCCGCACCACCCAGCGGTCGATGTCCTGGATCAGACCGGACCGCTCGGCAATGTCGAGAAACACGCTCGGCGCGATCAGTTCACCGTCCGGCCCAACCATCCGCAGGAGGAGCTCGTACTGCGAAACCTCGTTGCTGCGCAGGTCCAGGATCGGTTGCGCGTGGAGCACAAACAAGCCCTGGTCGAGCGCCTCGCGGATGCGCTGGTGCCAGCCGATGCGGGATTCGATCTGCGCCTGCCAGTCGCCATCCGGCGAGAACATGCTGGCGCGGTTCCGGCCTTCCTCTTTCGCCCGGTACATCGCCATGTCCGCGCGCGAAAGCAGCTCGCCCGCGGTTGTACCGTGATCGGGGAACAGCGCGATTCCCAGGCTCACGGTGATCCCCAGCGGCGCGCCGGCGACGACGAACGTGTGGCCGCGGATCGCTTCCAGCAGCTCCCTCGCGACGGCGCACGCCTGCTCTTCGTCCGCGTGCGGCAGGAGCACCGAGAACTCGTCGCCGCCCAGGCGCGCGATGACGTCCGTCTCGCGCAGCCGCTGGCGCAACAGCATCGCCAGGCTCGTCAGGAGATCGTCGCCCGCCCGGTGGCCGCGGCTGTCGTTGACGTCCTTGAACTGGTCGAGGTCAAGGAACAGCAGCGCGCCGCGCCGCCCGTAACGCTGCGCCTCTGAGAGCTGGCGGTCCAGCTCCTCGTCGAAGCGGCGCCGGTTGAACAGGCCCGTCAACGGATCATGGTTCGCGATGTGCACGAGCTGCGATTCGAAGCGTTTGCGCTCGCTGATATCGCGGAAGCTCCAGACGCGCCCGTCGATCTCGCCGTCGCGCACAAGCGGTCGCGAATATCGCTCGAACACCCGCCCGTCCTTGAACAGGAGCGTGTCCAGGTCCTCGTGGTCAGACTGATACAACTCCTGGATCTTCGAGACGAAGAGCTTCGGGTCATCAAGCTGCTCGAGGACGGAGGCGATGAGCTTGTCGTCGTCGCGGGACGCCATCGTCTCGTCGGGGATATGCCACATGGCGGCGAAGCGCCGGTTGCCGAACGCCACCTTCCCCTCGCGGTCGACGACCAGGATTCCGTCGGCGGTCGACTCCACCGTCGAGCGCAAGAGTTCTTCGCTTCCGCTCAACGCCGCGTTCGCCAGCTCAAGCTCCGCCGTGCGCTGCTGCACGCGCATTTCCAGTTCGGAGTTGGCTTCCTGCAGCTCCTGCCGGGCGCGCACGACCTGCTGCTGCACCTCGATGGCGCGGTCACGTTCCCGCCGGAGCTGATGCCCGACCCAGTTCACCCACACGTAGATGCTGAAGAAGACGCCGGCGCCGCCAAGCGCGGTTGTCGTCACGAACCCGGGGTCCTGATAGCGCAGCGTCCCCTGAGGGCCGAAGGTGTAGTGCGGGATCGTGCCGGTAGCGTCCAGCACAATCAGCGCGACGAACGCCGCCGAGGCACCGGCGGTGTAGACGAACCCGCCCCGCAAGTCGAGAAAGGTGTTCGTGAAGATCAGGCCGAAGACATACGCGAAGGCGCCCAGCCAGGTGATGCCACCCAGGAAATACACCATCGTTGTGTGAAAGACGATCTCCGCCGCGAGCATGCACCCGTGGGCGATGCTCACGCCGCCCTCGTCCGGCAAGATGAAGACGACGCGCCAGTACACGAGCAGGAAGAGCCCTTCCCCTAACAACACGATGAGGAAGGGCAGCGGCATCGGGATGCGCGCGGCCCAGAGCACCAGCCACATGCCGATGAACAGCCCGACGATCGCGATGCGCGCGAGGGCCTGCGGCGTCTGTTCGCGCCGCTTTGCCTGAAGCCGAAGGGAAGCCTGGTCAGCGGTCACAGCGCCTCGCACACTCTCGGTGAGTATCGGCAATCCCGCCCTGTGGATTCAGACGCCAGGCCCACGCGCCGGGCGGACACAC
>JBBTPG010000233.1:0-2566 GCA_038066315.1 Chloroflexota bacterium
GAGGAAGGAGGTAGCCGGATGACCGCCCCTGCAAAGCGGTCCGCCGCTACCTTGAACATCGGCCGGATCTGCCAGATCTGTTGAGCGCCGAGGGAAAATCTGTTGTTTGCAGCGTCCCCAACATTGGTAGCCGCCACGCCGCGGCGCCTATACTCGCAGCGTGAAGCGAGACCTGAATCGACGGATCATGGCGCTGCCCATACGGGCGAAGCTGAAGCTGGCCTGGCGGATGTTCCGCGATCCGGGCGTTCCGGCGGCGGCGAAGGCCGTCATGCCGGGCGTACTCCTGTACCTGGCATCGCCCATCGACATCATTCCCGACTTCATCCCCGTGCTGGGACAGCTCGATGATCTGTTGGTGCTGTTCCTGGGACTGGGGATCGTGCTGTGGCTGACGCCGCGCCACGTCATCGAAGATCTGCTCGGCGAACTCGAATGAGCGGGCTGCGCGCCGGCGCCGCGCGCGTGTCGATCGCGCCGCGCCTCCATGACCTCCAGGACGGCGTGTATCTCGGCGGCTTTGGCAGCTACCGGCAGCGGCGCGCAACGGGCGTACATGATGAGCCGTTGTGCCGCGCGGTGGCGATCGGCGATGACGACACGGTGTTCGTGGTCGCGGCACTCGACCTTGTGGGCGCGAGCGGGCCGCTGCTGCAATCGATCCGCGAGAACGCCGCGCGGCGGACGCGGCTGCCGGCGTTGCGGATCATTATCGCCTGTACGCACAGCCACGCGAGCCCCGACATGCAGGGGTTATGGGGCGGCACGGGCGGCGCCTACGAGGCGTACGTGGCCCATCGCGCGGCAAGCGCGATCTGGGAGTCGTTCCAGGCGATGACACCGGCGGTGGCGACGGCCGCGACCTCGTCGCTGGGCGGCGTCGTGCGCAACCGGCGCGGCTGGCCCGAGACAGACCAGACGCTGACGACGCTGCGGCTCACGACGGGCGACGGCGCGCCGATCGCGACGCTGGTGAACTACGCCTGCCATCCGACGGCGAGCGGCCCGGCGAACACCGAAGTCTCCCGCGACTGGTGCGGCTACGCCGCCGACGCTGTCGAAGCCGCGCTCGGCGGCGTCGCCGTGTACATCAACGGCGCCGTCGGCGACGTGAACCCGGCGCAGGACGGCGGCTTCGAGCACGCGGCTTCGCTGGGCGAGGCGGTGGCGCGCGCGTCGGTCGCGTCGCTGGACGGCGCGGAGGCGATCGGCGGCAGCGTGCAGGCGCGCACGGAGCCGTTCCTGCTGCCGGTGAACTTCGAGCGGCTGTCGCAACGCGTGCAGGACGCCGTCGGCCGCGCGGGACCCGCTCTTTCGGTGCTCAGCAAGGCCGGCGGGATGCGCGCGGCGTCGGCGGCGCTGCACGCGGCCGGGCGCGCCGACCTGGCGCAGATCGTCGCGGCGCTGGAGGGGTTCACGCAGCGAAAGCTGGTGCATCGCGACGGGCGGACATTCCTGCCGACGCACTGCGGCTACCTGCGGATCGGTGGCGACGTCGAGGCGTTCGCGGCGCCAGGCGAGGTGCTGACGCGTCTCGCACTGCCGCTGCGTGCATCGCTGGGCGCGCGGCACCGCCTGTTCTTCGGGCTCACGCACGACACGCTGGGCTACTTCATCCCGGAGGACGAGTGGCTGACGGGCCGAAACAACAACTACGAAGAATCCGTCTCCATGGGCAAGCATGCGGGCGCCGTACTCGCCGATGCCCTGCTCTCGCTCGTCCCCCATCGCCCCTCCGCGTGATATCTATCTGATCGTGGCGTAGGGGCAGGGCTCGCCCTGCCCGCTGGCGCGGGACTCCTCTGTGGTGAAACGTCCCCGCCCACTACACTGCCGCCATGAGACTGCCGCTCGTCACATCGCACGCCGCCTGCAAAGGCCACGCGCCCGAGAACACCCTCGCCGGCATCGAGGCGGCGCTCCGCCTCGGCGCGGACGCCATCGAGATCGATGTGCACTGCACGTCGGACGGCGTGCCGGTGCTGATCCACGACGAGACGGTCGAGCGCACGACCGACGGCGCCGGCAATATCCACGAGATGACGCTCGACGTGGCGCGCGCGCTCGACGCCGGCGCCCGGCAGTTCGCGCCGAAATTCCACGGCGCGAAGATCCCCATGCTGACCGAGGTGTTGGACCTGACCAAGGGCAAGGCGCTCCTGCAGATCGAAGTGAAACAGGCCGGCATCGAGGATCAGGTGGCGGACGTGGTGCGGGAAGCGGGCGCCATTGCGGACTGCGAGGTGCACTCGTTCTACCCGAACGTTGTGCGCGCGATGCGCGGCGTGGAGCCGCGGATGGCGGCGGTGCTGCTGACCGACGGCCGTCGCGTCGTCGACTGGCAGGAATTCTTCGGGTTCGCGCTATCGCTGAACGCGCAGGGCATCAGCGTGTACTACGCCTTCGCGACGCCGGAGATCGTGCGGCAGGGGCAGCGGCGCTCGCTGACGTTCATGACCTGGACGGTCGACGGAGAAGAGGACATGGCGAAGATGTGCGCCGCGGGCGTCGATAGCATCTGCAGCAACTTCCCCGACCTGGTGCGCCGCGTCGTCGATGCCCGCAC
>JBBTPG010000234.1:0-1369 GCA_038066315.1 Chloroflexota bacterium
CCTCCACACCATGGTGATGCCTCTGCCCCGGGAGAGCCGGGGCGCCCGCTTGGGATAACCGTCACCCAGCACGGTCCCCCCTGCTTCGCGCACGCCTCTCGCGAGGGGGCGCCCGGGGACCCGGTTAGGAGGTACACCAGATGCCGTACGCCAAGGCCCTGCGCTGTCGAGAATGCGGGCGCGAATATCCCCTTGAACCCCTTCACGTCTGCGAGTTCTGCTTCGGCCCGCTCGAAGTCGCCTACGACTACGAGGCGATGCACCGGAACGTCACGCGCGAGACGATCGAGCGCGGCCCCCACTCCGTCTGGCGCTACGCCGACTTCCTGCCCGCCGACCCGGAGTACATCGTCGATATCAACGCCGGCTTCACGCCGCTGGTGCGCGCGAAGAACCTGGGCGAGCACCTGGGCCTGAAGAACCTCTACATCAAGAACGACTGCGCGAACCCGACGTGGTCGTTCAAAGACCGCGTCGTGACGGTGGCCGCGACCAAGGCGCGCGAGTTCGGCTTCACGACGCTCGCCTGCGCTTCGACGGGCAACCTGGCGAACAGCGTCGCGGCGCACGCGGCGAGCGCGGGGCTCGACGCGTACGTCTTCATCCCGAGCGACCTCGAGCGCGGCAAGATCATCGGCTCGGCGATCTACGGGCCGACGCTGGTCGCCGTCGACGGCAACTACGACGATGTCAACCGGCTCTGCTCGGAGCTGGCCGACAAGTACCCCTGGGCGTTCGTCAACATCAACATGCGGCCGTACTACGCCGAGGGCTCGAAGACGCTGGGCTACGAGGTGGCCGAGCAGCTCGGCTGGCGCGCGCCGGAGCACGTCGTGGCGCCGATGGCGTCGGGCTCGCTCTACGTGAAGATCTGGAAGGGGCTGCAGGAGCTGGCCAAGCTCTGGCTGATCGACAGCGTCCAGACGAAGATGTCGGGCGCGCAAGCGCGCGGCTGCTCGCCCATCGTCACGGCGTACGAAGACGGCACGACGAACATCCGCCCCGTGCGGCCGAAGACCATCGCCAAGTCGCTGGCCATCGGCAACCCGGCCGACGGCTACTACGCGCTGAAGGTGATGGAGGAGTCGGGCGGCTTCGGCGTCGCGTCGGAGGACGAGGAGATCATCGCCGGCATCAAGCTGCTGGCCGAGAGCGAGGGCATCTTCGCCGAGACGGCGGGCGGCGTCGTCATCGCCGGGCTGAAGACGCTGGCGCTCGAAGGCAAGATCGCGCCCGACGAGCTGACCGTCGCGTTCATCACGGGCGGCGGACTGAAGACGCAGGAAGCGGTCGAGGACCACGTCGATATCCCGCTGCACATCGCGCCGACGATGGCGTCGTTCGAGGAGAAGCTGGGCGAGCGCAACCG
>JBBTPG010000235.1:0-1305 GCA_038066315.1 Chloroflexota bacterium
CCTGCGGGGGCGCGGGCGGGCGGGCGGAGCGGCGGCATCCGCCTCGGCGACGAGCGCGGCCGCGCGGTGCTGCATCGCGTGGCAGAGGGCGACGGCCAAGGCGTCGCTGGCGTTCAGGTCGTCGGGCATCGTGTCCATTCCGAGCTGGAGGCGAAGCATCTCGCGCACCTGCGCCTTTTCGCCCCGGCCGTAGCCCGCGACCATCTGCTTGACGCGTGCGGGCGGATAGTGGAAGACCGGCACGCCAGCCAGCGTCGCCGCGAGCATGGCGACGGTGCGGGCCTCGCCGACGGCCATCGCGGAGCGGACGCTCTCGCCAACAAACGGCTCCTCGACCGCCACGGCCTCCGGCGCGAAGCGGGCGATGACGTCGCCGAGCGCGGTAAAGATGAAGGCGAGGCGCTGTTCGAGCGGGAGGCGCGGCTTCGGGGCGATAAGGTCGCAGGCGACAGCGCGAGGGTCGGCGCCGTCGAGACGGACGACGCCCCAACCGGTGACGCGGGTGCCGGGGTCGATGCCGAGGATGATGGCCGGCGGCGCTCCGCCCGGCATCGCTATCCGGCGTACGACGCGAAGACGTCGTCGCTGATATCGGCGTTGAAGTAGACCTTCTGCACGTCGTCGAGCGCTTCGAGCTTCTCGACGAGGCGGAGCATCGCAACGGCGTGCTTCTCGTCGAGCTGGACGGTGGTCTTGGGGACACGCGACGCCTCGGCGGAATCGACATTGACGCCGTTGTCTTCGAGCGCCTTCCTCACCTTCTCCAGGTCGGCCGGCGCGGTGTAGACATCGATGGAGTCGGCGCCGACCTGCACGTCGTCGGCGCCCGCATCGATGGCGTAGAGGGCAACGTCGTCCGGATTCTTGCCGCCGGCCGTGACCGTGATCACGCCGCGGCTGTCGAAGTTCCAGGAGACCGAGCCGGACTCGCCCAGGTTGCCGCCGGCGCGCGCGAAGACGTTGCGCACCTCAGCGACCGTGCGGTTGCGGTTGTCCGTCGCGACCTCGACGAGCACCGCGGTGCCCGCGGGGCCGTAGCCCTCGTACGTGATCTCGGCGAGTTCCGTGCCCTCGCCGCCGCCGACGGCGCGCTCGATGGCGCGCTTGATGTTGTCGGCCGGCATGTTCTGCTCTTTCGCCTTCTGGATGGCGAGCCGCAAACGCGTGTTGCCTGCGGGGTCACCGCCGCCGGCCTTGGCGGCGATGATGATCTCCTTCGACAGCTTGGTGAAGACCTGGCCGCGTTGTGCATCGGCGACGCCCTTCTGGCGCTTGATGGTGGACCATTTTGAGTGACCGGACATG
>JBBTPG010000236.1:0-3590 GCA_038066315.1 Chloroflexota bacterium
CAGCGCGCCGCGGTCACGCTCGCCGGCGATGGCGCCCGCGCCGAGCGAGAGCGCGGCGAGCGGGGCGAGCAGCAGGCAGAGGTTGAGCAGGCTGGCCGTCGTGCGGCTGAAGTTCTCGAATCCGACGCTGCCCAGGTTGCGCTCGCCGAGATACGAGAGGCCGAGCGCGAGCGCCGTAAACAGCGCGGCATACATCAGCAGCCACGAGCTGCTGACGGCGTCGCGCAGCTCTTTGCGTGCGACGGCGGCCACGACCCTCATGGCTGCTCCTTACCGGCGCGTTGCGTTTGGTGTTCCTGCTCTCCTGTCGAGGCCAGGAGGACCTCCTCCCAGCTCAGCTCGGCCTTCCGCACGCGGTCGGGACCGATCCCCGCCGTGCGCAGCGCCTCGAGGAACTCGGCCGGCGCGTTGCCGTTGAGATTGACGACGTATCGCTGGCCGCTCGCACGGCGCGCCAGGTCGTCGAGCGAACCATCGAAGGCGAGACGGCCCTCGTGCAAGATGAGCGCACGGTCCGCCACTTCGTCCAGGTGGTCGAAGAAGTGCGTCGAGAGGATGACGGTCTTTCCTTCGTCACGGAGCCGCGCGATGAGCTGCTGCAGATCGCGACGGCTCTCGACGTCGAGGCTCGCCGTCGGTTCGTCGAGCAGCAGCAGCGGCGGGTCGGCGAGGAGCGCGGCGGCGAGCGCGAGCCTCTGGCGCATGCCGCCGGAAAGGTGCCCGATCTTCTCGCCGCGCTGCGGGCCGAGGTTCACGAGGTCGAGCAGTTCGGGCACACGGCTCTTCGCCGCCCCCTTGATCTCGGCGAGGAAGGTGAGCGCCTGATCGCACGTGTCGCCTTCGCTGAGCGCGGGCGTCTGCGGCACGTAGCCGATGCGGCGTCGTGCGTCCTTGCCGTGGTCACGCACGGAGATGCCCGCGATGTCGATGGCGCCGTCGAACGGGATGACGCCCAGCATGCATTTGAGCGTCGTCGTCTTGCCGGCGCCGTTGGCGCCGAGCAGCGCGACGACGCTGCCGGCGGGCACGTCGAAGCTCACATCTTGCAGGACCTGCGCGCGGCCGTAGCGCTTGCTCAGCCCCGCGACGCGAAGGATGGGTACCGATTCGGCCTGTGCCACGCCAGGGCGCCTTCCACTTCTCGCCGGCAGCATCGCCATCTATGCGGGCGCCTCGCCCGTGCGCTGCCGGCGTCCCAACACCCCCAGCATACGCCGAAGCACACGGCCGGCGTCAACAGAGGCGAAGCGGACGGCGCCGAAGATCGCGAGCGCGACGAGCAGGATGCTGACGCCGAGCAGGCGGAGGTTGACCCCGCCATCGTGCGAGAGCCCCAGGCCCGAGGGCGGCTCCATGAGCGGATGACTGTCGTCGATCACGGCGTTGTACTTGTACACGGGGAACATATCGGTGGCGGCGTCGATGGCCTGCTGCGCGGGCGTGAACTGGAAGAAGCGCAGTACGTCCTTGTTGTCGAGCCGGCCCGCGAAGGGCGGCCGGGGGAGGTAGGGCTGGTCGCCGACGCCGTCTCCGTTGGCGTCGAAGCCGCGGTAGTCGCTCCAGTAGTTGCCACGGCCGGCGCTGGACCAGACGGCGCCCTTCGGCAGCTCGACCTTGCCGCTCGCCGACGGAGCACCGCCCGCCGGGACGGCGCCGCCGTGGCCCGACAGCGCGCTGCCGGCGAGGTCGCCGCCGAGCGCCTTCACCTGCACCGTGTTGTCGATCATCGCATTCTCGACGAATGTGATCGGCGCGTTCGACATCACCGCGATGCCCGTGTCGTTGAGGGCGAAGAGGTTGCGGCGGAAGATGGCGGTCGCCCCCGCCGACTGCGGCGCGCCGTCGACGGTCATGCCGAACTTGTTGCGCAGAATGCGGTTGCCTTCGACCCAGATGTTGTCGTTGTCCTTGAGCAGGATGCCAGCGCCCGACGCACCGCGGCGGTTGCTCGAAAGCTCGTTGTCTTTGAGGATCAGGTCGTTCGAGTACATGAGCACGGCGCCAGCGAGGTTGTCGCGGAACGTGTTGCCGATCATCTTGTTGCCATTGGCGTACATGAAGTGCAGTGCGTAGCGGCTGCCGGTCACGGTGTTCGAGCCGATGCCGTTGCGCTCCGAGAACTCCAGGTGGATGCCGTCCCCGGCGTGGCGGATGGTGTTGCCGTGAAGCGCCGAACCGGAGACCCTCCAGAGATAGATGCCGTGACCGCGCCGCTCGATCGGCGTGCCGGCGCCAGCGTCGATGACGTTGTTTTCGATCACGTCGTCGGAGCTCTCCGTGATGTGGATGCCGAAGTGGGCATCCTCCAGGCGATTCGAACGGATCGTCACGTGCTTGGCGTCCTTGACCTTGATCGCGGCGGGTTCCTGCGAGAGATTCTTGCTGCTGCCGCGGATGGTGAAGCCGGAGATCACGACGTCATCGGCGGAGATGGTCACGACGTCGCCCTGACCGCCTCCGTCGATGACGGGTGTATTACGCCCGATCAGCGAGATCGATTTGTTGATGACGATGGACTCCCGGAAGACGCCGCCATCGACGATGACGATGTCCTCGGGAGCCGCGCGATCGATGCGTTGCTGCAACGAGAGCGCACCGCCGCTGCCGTCCTGCGCGGCCGCGCGCGCAAGTGGAAGCATCGCGGCGCCGCTCAGCAGCAGGACCAGGAGCAGCTTCACGCCACCACCCGCCGGCGCCCGGCGTCGGCCCTCTCGGTCGCGCCGGCGATATCCAGAGGGACCGCCGCCCGCGCGTGCCGGCGCTGCCACCAGCCGGCGGCCAGCGGGACGACCGTGATCTCGATCGCCGCCGCGAGCATCAGGTAGAAGCCTATCTCGAAGCCGGTCTGCGAGTGGAAGTTCCACACCTTCGTCGTGCCCATCACTTTCGGCGTGAAGGAGCCGGTGTTCAACGGCGCCTCCGGATTCATCGTGTGGCCGTAATGGTATAGCCAGAACTGCAAGTCTGCCACGAAGAACACCGGCATCGTCCAGAAGCCGAGGATGAGCAGTGCTCGCAGCCAGCGCCGCTTCCACGCGACGAACGAGCCGAGCAGCGTGCCGGCGATCAGCGCCAGTACGCCCGGGATGAAGATGCTCATCTCGGTCACTTTCACGATGGGCTTCATGCCGATGTAGTGGTTCAGGCCGTTGATCTCGCGGACGTCGTCGTAGTACGTGCCGGCGTCGCCGACGAACTTGTAGCCGTACGCCTTCATCACCAGGCCGGCGGGATACTGTGGCGCGACCAGCTCCATCCGCCAGAGGGGCACGAACAAGGCTCCGAGGAGGAGCCCACAGGCGATGACGGAGGCGATGAGCCAGGACTTCTCCGGTGCACCGAACATCCGATTCACCGTGTCATCCTCCTTTCCCTGGTAAGGCGCTCCCGCGGCTGATCGCCGCGGGAGCGCCGGAACTCTTCTCGCTATTGTTATCGGTCTGTCCTCAAGGCGCCGCTACAGCCGATGACGCCGGTTCGACGAGCAGCCAACCCGCCATCTCCAGGTGCAGCGCCGAGCAGAACTCGGTGCAGTAGAAGTTGAACGCGCCCGGCTTGTCGGCGACGCACTCGAAGTTCGATGCCTCAAC
>JBBTPG010000237.1:0-2022 GCA_038066315.1 Chloroflexota bacterium
GAACAACGCGGTCGTGGGAGATTCAGACGATGCCCCTCAGGATACCGGATTCGCCAAAGGGCTGCTCGACGGCCCTTGACCGCGGCGCGCCGCCGGCCACCCGCGTCAACGTTATGTCTGCTCGGCATTTTTCGCTTTCTGCCGCGCAGCGTGCCCGGCCACAGATTCGCACAGGTCACGCGCGCCAGGCAACGGTAACTCATGAGCGCCACGATCTCCGCTGACCGAGCGTCACTCACCGGTCGGCGCTCGCTGGCTGCACATCCGGGCAGGGCGCAACGAGGGGCGGTATCCTGAGCGGGCCGCCGTGCTCGCGGCGGCATGGCGGCGCTGGCACACGCACCTCACCCCGGCCTTCGGCCACCCCTCTCCACGACGTGGAGAGGGGATCAGGGCGGGAAAGCATAGCCACGACGGAATCACGGCGCAGGACAACGTTATGACCAGCGACGATCAGCGAAACCTCCGACGCAAGTATGACGAGGCGGTGAACGACGAGGGCGCCGAGCTGCCCGGCCCGTTCACGACCGTCTCCGGCCGGCCGATCGACCGGCTCTACGACGCGACGGACATCGAAGACATCGACTACGAGCGCGACATCAACGTGCCGGGCTCGTACCCGTTCACGCGCGGCATCCACAAGACGGGGTATCGCGGCAAGCCGTGGACGATCCGCATGTTCAGCGGCTTCGGCAGCGTCGAGGAGACGAACAAGCGCTATCGCGATCTGCTGGCGGCGGGCAACAACGGGCTGTCGGTGGCGTTCGACATGCCGACGCTGATGGGCTACGACCACGACGACCCGTGGGCGCAGGGCGAATTCGGCAGCGGCGGCGTGGCGGTCGACTCGCTGGCGGACGTGGAGATCCTGTTCGGCGACCTGCCGCTCGACAAACTCACGACATCGATGACGATCAACGGGCCGGCGCCGGTGCTGTACGCGATGTTCGTCGCGGCGGCGGAGAAGCGCGGCATCCCGCGCGCGGCGCTTTCGGGCACCCTGCAGAACGACATCCTCAAGGAGTTCATCGCGCAGAACGAGTTCATCTTCCCGCCCGCGGACTCCGTGCGGCTCGTCGTCGACACGATCGAGTTCGCGTCGCGCGAGATGCCGAAGTGGAACCCGATCAGCGTCAGCGGCTATCACATCCGCGAGGCGGGATCGACATCGGCGCAGGAGCTGGCGTTCACGCTGGCGAACGGGCTCGAGTACGTGCGCTGGGCGCTGGAGCGCGGCCTCGACATCGACGAGTTCGCGCCGCGCATCAGCTTCTTCTTCAACTGCCACAACGACCTGTTCGAGGAGATCGCGAAGTTCCGCGCGGCGCGGCGCATCTGGGCGCGCGTGCTGCGCGAGAAGCTGGGCGCGAAGCAGCCGCGCTCGTGGCTGATGCGCTTCCACACGCAGACCAGCGGCGTCTCACTGACGAAGCAGCAGCCGGAGGTGAACCTGATCCGCGTCGCGATCCAGGCGCTCGCCGCCGTGCTGGGCGGCACGCAGTCGCTGCACACCGACGGCATGGACGAGGCGCTGGCGCTGCCGAGCGACAAGGCGGCGACGCTGGCGCTGCGCACGCAGCAGGTGATCCTGCACGAGAGCGGCGTCGTCAACACCGTCGACCCGCTGGGCGGCTCGTACTTCGTCGAGCGGCTGACGTCCGACATGGAAGCGGACGCGCTGCGCTACCTCGCGCAGATCGACGCGATGGGCGGCGTCATCCCGGCGATCGAGAGCGGCTTCTTCCACCGCGAGATCATGGAGGCGTCGGCGCGGTTCCAGCGCGAGGTGGAGCGCGGCGAGCGCGTCATCGTCGGCGTCAACGCGTACCAGCAGGAGGGCCTCGACGACGTGCCGATCCTGCAGATGGACGTCGAATGGCGCGAGCGTCACATGGCGCGCCTGCGCGCGACGAAGGCCGATCGCGACCAGGCGGCGTGGGCGGCGGCGCTCGCCCGCCTCGAAGCGGCGAGCCGCGAGCGGCGCGAGAACACGATGCCGTACATCATCGACGCCGTGAACGC
>JBBTPG010000238.1:0-2109 GCA_038066315.1 Chloroflexota bacterium
TGCTACGATGAAGGCTGCACTGGGAGGTGACATACCGTGCCGGCACTCCGGAATCTCGAATCCCTGTTCGCCCGCGTCCAGAAGCCCGCGCGCTACACCGGCGGCGAGTGGAACTCGACCGTCAAGGACTGGGACGCCTGCGACGTGCGCGTCGTCCTGGCGTATCCGGACCTCTACGACATCGGCATGTCGAACCTGGGGCTGGGCATCCTCTACGACATCGTCAACCGCCGCGACGGCATGCTGGCCGAGCGCGTCTTCGCGCCGTGGTCCGACATGGAAGACGCGATGCGGGCCGAGGGCGTGCCGCTCTGGAGCCTCGAGACGCGCCACCCCGTGCGCGAGTTCGACGTCATCGGCTTCTCACTGAGCTACGAGGGCACGTACACCAACATCCTGAACATGCTGGACCTCGCCGGACTGCCGGTGAAGGCCGAGGAGCGCACCGACGCGCATCCGCTGGTGATCTGCGGCGGCTCCGGCGCGCTGAACCCGGACGCGCTGGCGGATTTCGTCGATGTGTTCGCGCTGGGCGACGGCGAGGAGACGATCGTCGACATCGTCGACTTCGTGCGCGAGTGGAAGCAGCAGGGACGCGGCACGCGCGACCAGATGCTGCTGCAGCTCGCGAAGATCTGGGGCGTCTACGTGCCGCGCTTCTACCGGCCGGAGTACAACGCCGACGGCTCGATCAAGTCCGTGACGCCGGCCATCGAAGGGCTGCCGGCGCGCGTGACGAAGCGCTTCGTGCAGGAGCTGCCGCCGACGCTGACGACGCCCATCGTGCCGTTCCTGCAGACCGTGCACGACCGCATGGCGATCGAGATCCAGCGCGGCTGCACGCAGGGCTGCCGCTTCTGCCAGGCGGGCATCATCTACCGGCCGCGGCTCGAACGCTCGCCCGAGGAGGTGCTGGAAGCGGCGAGGGCGCTCGCGCGCAACACCGGCTACGACGAGCTGTCGCTGGTCTCGCTCAGCACGACCGACCACTCGCGCATCATCCCGATCGTGGATGGCCTCCGGGCGGAGTTCGGCGACAAGCTGACGATCTCGCTGCCGTCGATGCGCGTCGACAGCTTCTCGGTGCGCGTGGCGGAGGCGGTGGCGACGCGCGGCAAGCACAGCATCACGTTCGCACCGGAGGCGGGTACGGAACGGCTGCGGATGACGATCAACAAGAACGTCACCGACGACAACCTCTATGAGGCCGCGGAGAACGCGTTCAGCCAGGGATGGACGAACGTCAAGATGTATTTCATGGTGGGCCAGCCGACGGAGACGCACGAGGATATCGAAGGCATCGTGACGCTGGCGCGCAAGGTGCGCGAGATCGGGCGCAGGCGCCACGGCGGGCGCGCGCGCGTGCGCGTCAGCACGTCGAACTTCATCCCGAAGGCGCACACGCCGTTCCAGTGGGCATCGCAGGCGCGGCCGGACGTGCTGCACCAGCGGCACATGTACCTGCGCGACGCGCTGAAGAAGAGCGGCGTGGCGTTCACGTGGGAGGACCCGGAGCACAGCGTGCTCGAAGCCGTGCTCTCGCGCGGCGACCGGCGCCTGGGCAAGGCGATCTACAACGCGTGGAAGGACGGCGCGCGCTTCGACGCGTGGCACGAGCACTACAACTGGCCGCGCTGGCAGCGAGCGATGGCGGACGCGAGCCTGGACCCCGCCTTCTTCGCCTATCGCTCGCCGGGGCTGTGGGACCCGTTCCCGTGGTCGCACATCAACATCGGCGTCACGGAGTCGTACCTCCGCGCCGAGTGGCTGCGGACGCTGAAGCACCAGCAGACGGCGGACTGCCACAAGGAGCCGTGCAACGTCTGCGGCGTGCAGAACCAGAACGCCGACGATTGCCTCAACCGCTTCGACCTGCGCCTCGCCGCGAAAGGCAAGCCGCCCGCCGACCGCAAAGGCCTGATCGCGCCGATCGAGATGTTCTCGCTGACGTAACGGGGCGGTGCGGGTCTGACGATGTAGGGGCGGACCTGTGTCCGCCCTGTTCGTGCCACGCATGAACGTGGTGACGTTGCCGCGGCAACGATGCGGCGGCAGCGCAGCTGCCTCTACGGTTGCGCGACGTGAAGGTTGTGTTCGTCGTCGGCCCAC